>JAUWHT010000228.1 GCA_030605745.1 Pirellulales bacterium
GGCGAGCCGCCCAGTCAAGATTGCAAATTGCAAATTGACCATTGCAAATTGCAAAATCATCATCTTCCACCAGCCAATTTGCAATTCTCAATTGGCAATTTGCAATCTCCTGGTCTTCTCCGTGGCCTCGTGAACGGTTACCACCCAAGGTTGGTTGAGCAGGTCGTTCTCATCTGCAACGTTCAGCAGGGCCAAATAGTCGATTTGCCATTGCCGCGGCGCGAGCACGCCGCCGTCGGGATAGCCACCGCAGCACCACAGCCGACCACGGGCGGCCTTCGTGGGGAGTTCGTTCCATGTAAAGGGCGTCAGTTCCACCAGCGACAGGCGCCCCGCCAACGATTCCGAGACCTCCGCCGCAAGCGACGGCGAGACCGAACCAAGCAACAGAAAACGCCCCATGCGCCGACGGTCCTGGTCGATGGCTCCATGCAGCCGACGGAAAACCTCGGGCCAGGCCTGCGCCTCATCGAGCACCACAAGGGACTTGCCTTCGATCAACTCGTTCCATTGCACGTCCATGCGAAGGCGGTCCGTCTCCTGTTCCAGGTCGAAATACTCTCCGTGCAGGGCGCGGGCGAGAGTGGTTTTGCCCGACTGACGGGGCCCAACTAATGCCACGGCGGGATATCGGGTCAGCCGATCTTGCACAACCTGGGATATTTTTCTCGGGACCATGCCTTGCATAATAGAATCTAATTTCTATTTTGCAAGCCCAGTTTCGGCCGATTGTGAGGGAGACGGTAAGGTGACAGGCAGCTTGACCGTCCGCTCCTGAACGATCGACTGGTAAGCAGCCATGAGAACCTCTGTGGCGGAAACGATGTTATCGACACCACTGGTGGGCGGGATACCTTGGCGCACGGCCGTGAGAAGTTGATCCAGCGACCCCACGGCCTTTGCGTCTTTGCTGAACTCCTTCCAGTCGACCGGGACGTTATTGATTGTTGCCAGTTGAGCGTTGCTGTCGATCATCATCGTCCGCTGCTCGAAGTTGATGGTCATGCAATTGCTGTGTAGCGACTTGCCGACCAGTTGCTGCTTGCCGACCTCCAGAAACGCGAAGAAGTCACCGTAGTCCAGGACGATCTGGCCGAAGTTTTCCACATCCGCTTCTCGATACACGTCCCAGTGTTTCCGCCATTTTGCGGTCACGGCCTGTGGCCGGCCGAACAGACTCACCGCGAAGTCGATCGCGTAGACGCCCATGTTGGTCATTTCGCCGCCGCCGGACTTCTCGGGCGGGTCGAGCCGCTCGGGCCAAGCGCGCTTCAGATCGAAAGCAGGGTCGAAGTTCATTCCGAACCGGTGGTGGTAGCCGATGACCTTCCCGTATTTCTTCGCCCGTACTTCCGCCAGCAGCCGCGCGTAGACAGGAACAAATCGAACCATGGGAATATCGTGCACGAGCCACACTTTATGCTTCTGAATGGCTTGGGCGATGCGTTGCGCGCCGTCCAGACTGGCACAAGGTGGTTTATTGAGAAAGATGGGCTTGCCGGCAGCGGCCGCCTTTTGCACCATGGTCGGCTTGTCTGCCGGATCACACGTGATGGCCACGATATCGACATCAGGATGCCTGATCACGGCGTCATAAGACTCGGCCAACGGCTTGCCGATGACATCCGCCAACTCCTTCGCCCGGCGAGGATTTTGCTCGAAGGCGGCAACAACTCTGGTATCTTTCCTCCGGTTGAACTGCGCGCAGATCCCCACGCCATGTGTGCAGCAGTTGCCCACCACGCCAACGCCGTAAACGTCCTTCACAACCTTGGGTTGGGCTAAACCCGCTTCACCGCTCAACCCCCAGGCGCACGCGGCCATCACAAGCCACGCCCGGCACGTTCTGGAACTGCTCTTATTTCGAGATATTCTCATACTAATAGCTTACCTCTGATCAATGTAAAAGGAACGCTCACGGCGGCTTAGCTATTAGCTATGTCTCGGTTAAGAACTAACAGCCTTTTGCCGGCTCAATTGTCGTTCGTTATCGTGCGGAGGTGTGTGATGAGCTTCAGCACGCCTTCCTCGAATTCCAGGCGGCATTTCACCCCCTGCGGGATCAGGCCGGTGACCAGCTTGATGTGGTCCTGGCTGGCGCTCTGTTCGAGGATTTCGGCAGCTCGGGCGGCCTTGGGGCGATCCTTCTGTTTGCCTACCGCGGCCACAAACTGGGCAACCGGGCCCAGCGAGACCGAGAACTGACTGGGCGGGACCATCTTGTAGGCCTCGGCGGCCGACCGCTCGATCGCCTGCTTGAGCGTCCTCATCGCATCGCGGCCGGCGGCCACGTAAACGCTCTGCTTGCCGATCCCGAGGACGACATCGAGCGTCTCGCCGATCAGCCCGACCACCTTCTCGCGGTTCTTGGCGTCCTCGGGAATGGGTCTGGAGACGGTATGGAAACGTACGCCCTTGTACTGGTCGGCATCCAGTTTGACCCACTGGCCGACCGCGGAGTTCTCTGCCTCGGCGATTTTGACTACTTGCTTGGCCAGCTTTTCCAGCTTGGCTGCGTCGGCCACGTATCCGCCGGCAAGCAGCGTGACGGACTCGGGATGGAGCAACAGGGCCAGGCCGCCGTCGACGCGGCCGCCCTTGGCCGTCTGCCACACCAGGTCCAGCACGTCGCCGACCAACTGCTTGGCGACGCGGTCCTCTTCCTCGGGCTTATCCTTCTTGTCGATGTCGCGGAAGGCCTGCTCGCGGACCGCTTCGACCATGGTGTTGATCATTGCGATCTTGGCTTCCGGGAGCTGGCCGGCCCAGTTGGCGTTGAGCGCAGCGCCGGGAAGCAGGAAGCCGGCGAAATTGCTCTTGGCCGGCCGCAACTTGGCGATCTGCCGGGCGGATTCCGTGCCCTTAACCGCCGTGAGACTGACCTCCAGGAAGGCCTTTCCGACATCGTGGTCTAGTGTCAAGCCGACGGTGACCTGGTCCAGGTCGCCCATCACGCGGGTCATCGAGGCGAGCATTTGCTCGGAGACCTTCTTGCGCACGGCATAATGCTCGTCCGGTTCGCCGGGCCCTTGCTCAAAGTTCTTCTCGGCGTTTTCCTCCATCTTGGCGATGAACTCCTGGCGGAGCTTCTCGGGCATATTGGCTACATGGAGCCGCAGCGCCGCGTCGTACTGCTCGGCCAGCCCGCGGAGCACGCGGAGCGGATCGGCCGGCGTGTGGTCCAGGGTTTCCGGTTTGTGGGCGACGAAGGCCCAACCTCCCTGCTTTTCCTTCACGTA
>JAUWHT010000162.1 GCA_030605745.1 Pirellulales bacterium
ACACGACCGGGTTCGTCGTTGAGCGTCCATTCTCGTCCCTCCTCCGTGATAACAGAGGAAGGATGGCGAATGTCGGTGTTCAAGGCGAGCCCGGTTTGCTGTTCAATTGTCCACACATAGAAAAGGTTAGAGTCAGGAAAATTGCAAATTGACGGTTGCCCGTAGGTGGTGCGGGGACTAGAATTGATATATGGTGATTTTGTACGTGTGGTTCGGTTCCTTTTCTTCAGACTGGGAGGGTTTTGTGCGATGAAGAGTCTCGCTGGTGTAGCTGTGGTGTTGGTTGTGTTGTTGGCCGGTTCAACGGTAATGGGCGATTGGACGTATGTCGCGCCGGCACCGACAGTGGTACATGCGTACTATCCACCTGGTCCGGTGTACGCGTGTCCGGCACCGATGGTGGCATCTCCGGCACACGTAGTCTATCGTGTTCCATACATGGTCTATCGTGCCCCGGTGGTTGTCCCGACAACCGTTTGGTATCCGCCGCCGGTGGTGGTCTACCCGAAGGTGTTCATCCCAGGCCAGCCGGTCCGCAACGTGCTCCGCGCGGTGCTGCCGTAGGATTAGGGGCGACCGCAAACACATATGCGATACGAGATGGCTTTTGCTTCAAGAGGAACCTCTAACTTCCCGGCGGCAAGCCGAGACTGGCTTTGACGTATCGTCTCCCCCTGGAGATCGCGCGCCTCGACTGCGACGTTGGCAGAGTTGGGGCAGCCTAAGAGTCGGCCGACGTTTATCGTCAACCTGGTCACGTCCGGCGAGGCGATGATGGCGCTCAGGCAATTGCCGGTGTGCCTTACCGCAACCGCGCCGTCCGTTTCCAGTTCCGCAAAGGCGTGCGACGTGCCCCGTGCGTCGGCGTAGACGTACTTCGGCGAATTCACGTAATCGACGCGCTTGCCTCCGACCTCGGCGGAGTAGACAAGCAACTCGTCGCCCATTGCCGCCACGAAGCCGGTCGGCGGCAACAGGTGCTCCCGCCCGCCGACGCTCACCCGCCACGGCTTGTCCCAACTGCCATTTACATAAACCTCAAGTCCGTTCGTGTACTTCACGTAGACCTGGCTCTGCTTGTAGGCGTCGGTGGCGATTGCCTCGGAGGTTGGCAACAGCTTGCCCTTGTGATTGTAGCGGATTTCGGCCACCGGCACCATGACATAGCGCTCTTGGAGCTGCTGGATCATGTAGTAGGTCTTCACTTGGCTCCAGAAGCGCCCTTGAAGCCCTCCCATATTGCCGAAGGCGATAGTGGCGGCGAAAAGCCGGTCGAACGTGGGGTGCCGGAACGAGTACGTGAAGCTGCAGATGACGCCCCTGGGCACGCCCTCCGGCTCGACGGGACAGACGCCCATCGGGCCGGGCGTGCCGTGGCCCGCTTCGAGAGGGTGAATGCGAAGCAGCTTGAAGTCGACCAGGAAAGGCGTTTGCCAACGCTTCTCCTTGGATGCCATGGTTGGTTGTGCTTGACCGTAGTTGCCGTCCACAAGACCGGCGTACGTCCAATGTACTTTGCCCTCGCTGAAAACCGGCCCCTTGTGGACCTTGCGCTCGTTCAGCAGCAGCTTGCCGTAGGCGTAGAAGGGCACGGCGAACATCCCGGCGCCCGGCACGCGGGCGTCGTAGTCGACATCCGACGAGTGGCGGAGCGCCGTAATGACATCGATGTATCTGAACGTGGGATCGAACTTGCGATGGATCGCCGGGGTCAACTCCTCTTCGGCTTCTACCGCCCACATCGCCTTGCAGGCGTAGTGAAGTACCCACGTGCGCCGCCAGTTGCCGTCGGGTAAACGAGTCACGTTGTCGCCGCTGAAGTCGGCGTTCACCGGGTGGTAGTCGCGGTAGTTGCCGTAGAAGCCGACGCGGTCGTAGCCCAGCTTCTTGATGTCGGCGACCAGGCGTTTCAGCGCGTCGTCGCCGCCCTCTCTCGATACGGCTTCCCACTGGAATGAATAGCTGCCGCCGTAGTCTTCGCGCCAGGGCTCCGCGTGGAACTGCACGAACAGCTTGTCCAGGCCGTAGGCCTTGAACCGCCGGAGCGCGGCAAGATCACCTTGGTAATTCCTGCCCTCAAGGCACAAATACAGTCGAGGCGCGGTAACGTGTCGCATTGGCGACGGTGGGTTGGGAATGTTCGGCAACACGTCGGAAAAGATGGGCGAGGCAGTAATGAAAAGGCGCTCGCGGAGCGGGTTCCGCACACCGTCGGTGCGGGGGATGTACTCCGAGCCGCCGTTGTAGTCGGCGGTTGCGCCTGCCACCTTGCCGCTTCCGCCGCAGAGTCTCGAGGCGTCGGAGTTGTACCAGTCCAGCACCGACGAGACGAACAGGCCGCGCCAGGACAAGATGTACAGCTCCCCGGGGTATTGCAAGGTGAGGAACGGCACCCTTATGGTCTCGGCGCCCGGAGTTCCCGCGGAATGGCCCAGGCTCAATCCCCTGAAATCGGCGCCCTTCGAAGAGAAGTCCACGATTAGCGATCGGTTCTTGATCCGGAGACCCATGTCGATCTCGGCGGACACGTTGCCCAGGGTGTGTCGCCAGCGGGTAACGACCTTTCCATTCTTCAATTCGCACTCAAGCAGCTTTCGTTTGGCCGGAGCGGCGGTTTTCAGTCCACACGGTTTACTCTCCGGGTGAGGGCAGTAGTCGCTCAAAAGTTCCGGTCCCTCTTTACGCAGCACGGGTCCTCCGTCGGTGGCCGGCTGAAAGCGTGTCTGGCCATTGTGGACCACGGTCAAATCGGAAAGCGTTCCGGTCCGCGGCTGATAACGGTACTCCAGGACGCCGTCCGGCCCCTTGCAGGAGAACACGTAGCAATCACCCTCCTGCCGCACGCTGTTCTCGTACGCGACCGAAGCGGGCGGGAGAATCGTATCGGGCGTCGTGGGGAACGGCACCTGTTTCTTGATCTCTTCGAGCGTGTACTTGAACTTCAACGGCCCAAGCGGCTCCTTGTAGAAACAGAGGGAATCGAGGTAAAGCCTCTTGGGCTTCGAGTTGGAGCACCCCCTGAGAACGAGCGAAACGAACCTGGCCGGACGCTCAATCTCCGGCAGGCGGCGGTGGCTGAGAAACCAGTAATGCCGGCTTGCATCCCTGAGCCTGTTGAGATCGACGTCGTGGACTTTGCCCTGCGCGTCTTCAATCCGGACGGAAAGCACCGCGCGCGTGACGTCTTTGGCCGGAAGGAGCGTGTAGCCTTTGGTCCGATCCTGAAAGCAGTTGTCGTCGGAGAATATCCACAGCTTGATCGCCGTACTGTCGTCGGGGATCAGGATCGGTTTCGGGCTGAGGATTTCCACCCGGCTTTCAACGTTGTTTCCCTGGTACGTGACCTTGCCGACGAACCGGCCCCACATCTGTTGCCCGCGGGTTCGCATCAGCTTCGCCTGGGCCCCGCGGCGGCAGGCGACCTTCCAGCCGGCGAGGTCCTCGAAATCGAACTGGGGAGCCTGCTCCTGCTTCCGGTTGGCCATCTCGTGGGGCTGCTTGCCCACCTCTTTCATTTCGGGATCTTCATTGGCGGCGGCCGTCACCGTTACCCCCTCCTCTTGAGAATGGGCAAGCCCGGACAGCATGTAAAACGGCAGAATCAACAAGAAAACGGTGGTACGATACATTGCAAATCTCCTTTGGTTAGGACTCTGGAGGAGGTGACTCCTACAATGACCGAAATCGGTAAGTTATTTTTGCGCGGGGCCTTAGGTTACGAAGAAACCACAGATGAACACAGATGAACACAGATAGACTGGGGTGAAGCAGACTATGCTGCTATTGGGCTTGATCCGTGTTTATCCGTGTGCATCTGTGGTTCCATTTTCTGTGTTTCCAGCCGTCGTACTGCCGCTACCTAGCGGTGTAGTATTAGTTCCAATAGTCGTTTAGCGGCCGGGCTTGCCCGGCGCGTTTGCGTTCGAGCATATTGACACCCACCAACGCGCCGGGTGGCACGTCCCTGAGCGCAGCGGGGCGTGTTTGGGGCACCTTGCCACGCCCTTCGTTCCTCAGGACGTGCCACCAATTGGTGTGGTTTCACCGCCCCGCTCGACTTCCCCCGTTTCTGACCCTTCTGAGAAAGCCCCAGAAGAACATCACCAGCGCGCCCGAGGCCAGCAGCAACAACATCGACGGCTCGGGAACCACGGCGCCCCAGCTATCGCCGATAGTCAGGTTGGTGAATTGGATTTCGTGGAGGTAGAATTCTCGCATGGCAAAGGTGTCGAACTCTGACTGCCCGAGGTCCGCCTGTGCGGTCAACGTAGGAGTGGCCGGTTCGGTGAGGGTGTCCGGATCAAGAAAGATGTCGAACTTGTCATAGTTCGATATGGTTATCCCCTTGACTCCAGTAACCACCATATCTTGTGGTTGGCGAACAAGTCGCAATCTGCGAGTACGTTGCTTCCTGCTGACGCTAATGACGCGGATGGCTCAAGGGGACCGG
>JAUWHT010000343.1 GCA_030605745.1 Pirellulales bacterium
AATAACGGACTGACCACGAACGTGTCGGTGGTGAAGGCCAATCGGGCGCCGTCGAACTCCACCCCCGCGCTATCGTGCGGTGGCGTCTGCACCCCCTGGGCATCAAACGCCGGCAGGAACATCCCCTCGATCAATTGCCGCATCAGCCGCCCGCCGCCACCGTGTGCAAGCTGCACGGTCTTGTGGTCGCCCAGCGGTACGGGACAGTTCAGGTTGAAGTCGTTGGGCATTCGATTGCGGTGCTCGTTCACTGTTGCCGTAAGATGAACCTTCCAAGCAGGGGTACTGCGAAGGAATACTTTCCATGCCGGTTCTTGTAAACCAGCCCCGCGTTGGCCAGCGTAGCAAGCATTTGGTTTACGTGACTCGGGCTGAACGGTTTCTCCAGAAGCTGCTTGGACTTCTCGACTATCTCCTGGACCGCAAATTCGGTTTCGCAGTTGTCCAGGTGCGCGATCACGGTAAGGAGTTCGCGCTGGCGGTCGGTTGCGCGCGCCCACCGGCCGGCGAAAAAGTCCGTGTCGAGCTTGCGGATAACGTTGTCTATCTTCAAACCGGCAAGCAGCTCCTCAGAGCTATTCGATTGCAGAAGAACGTCAACAAGCTCCCTGCCTATAAACTGGATGAAGTAAGGGTAACCACCGGAATTCTCGACGATCAACCGGATCAGGGACTCGCCCAATGCCAAGGGGCAATGGCTGTCTTTGATCGGTCTCAGGATTGCTTCACGGCTGTCTTTCTCATTTAGACGATCGAGAAACACCACGCGAAACATGCGCTCGGCAAACGTGCGCGCCTCGACCAATTTGGGAAACAGTGTCGGTAGCCCGACCAGCACCAGCATGAAGGGAATGCCCTTCTTTTGGATCGACTGAAATACGTCGAGCATGAGCGACAATGGGTATTCATCTTTGGGCGTGTGGTCCGAGAGGTTCTGGGCCTCGTCGTAGGCGAAGATCAAACCCCGCTTTGCCTCCGGCTGCACACATTGCCAGACGAGTTCCAAGACGGCCTTGAGCTTGTCGGAAACGAGGCCCGGCGTCTGTTGATACAGCGACAGCATGGTCTCAAAGCTGAGCTTTTCCTCTTCCGGTTGTTCCGGTCGAAAGCCCATCCTGGTGGACTCGCGGCTCCCTACCACGATGGATGAGGTAATTATCGCCAGGTCGGTCATCAGCCGCACCGCCAGACGTTCTTCGGAGATACTCGACGATTCGGACAGGTCCGTACCTACCCACATCCATCCCCGTTCGATAGCCAGCGGTTTGAGCGTGTCGAGCAACACGGTTTTCCCCACGCCCCGCAGCCCGGTCAGGACCATGTTCTCCAGAATGACTTCTTGGCGTAGCAGCCGCCGAAACTCGTCGGTCTCTGCTTGCCGACCCGCCAGATAGGGGGGCATGTGGCCGGCGCCTGGGCGAAATGGGTTAGTGAACGGCCCGCTGGCCATAATTAGCCTCCATTATGCAGGCTGCTAAATTTATGTGTACGCATAAAATTATACATGCTGGGTAAACCTTGTCAAGGACCATCATTCTCGATAAAACCGATTGGCCGCCAGGTGTTCCAGCGCCAGGATGCCGGCGACCAGGAGGATCAACAAGGCGAACAACTCCCGGCCGACGCGGCCGCGGCTGATATCTCTTTCGATTTGGTTGCGGGTTCGGACCACGCGGTAGTCGAACGGTCCGAAGAGTTGGGCCAGTTCTTTCCGGTCGATACGTTCGAGCCGGGTTTGCTCGGGTGCGAGGTTCACGCTGAATCCGCGGTCCACGCCCGAGGCGCGCCCGCCGGCCTGGACCCGATAATTGCCCGGCTGGTCGGTCGAGGTGATCGCCAGCACGTGCCGTTTCGGATCGACCGAAAGCGGAAACTTCAAGCCGCCCGGAACGGTCAACAGATAGGTGCGGCGCCGGTCCCGGACGTCCAATCGCAATACGGCCGTTTGCCCGGCCAAGTAGTTCAACTGCTGATCACTGCTGCCGACCAGGTACGACATTAGCCCGTTTGCCAGGATCACAAACGGCCACGCCTCGCCCACCGGCAACAGGTTCCACGGTTTCCGGCCGGGCAGATCGGAGACCGGCGTGGTCATTGTCAGCACGCGCCCGCTGCCTAGCGGTCGCTCTAACAGCGCCGGCCGGCCGTCGTTAAGCGCAACGACGGTGCCGGTGGGCTTTTCGAGTTCCCAGTACCGGAACACCGGAAAGGCGTTCCAAGGGATCGACCCGACATGGCTGCGGAAGGCTGAAAGGATCGGATGGGCCAGTGCCCGTGGTGCCAGATACACGTCGCCACCGGGGGCCCGTGCCTGGCGCCGCAGCTTGCCGGGTAACAACTCTTGGACGAGCGGCGTGTTGAACGAATCGACCGGCCGGGCGTTGCGGCCCAGGAAAACCGCCACCCCGTGCCCATCCGACGCGTAGTCACCTAGCCTCTTCCACACTGCCGGCTCCAGCGGCCCGGGGTCCAACAGGCACACGGCCGCGTAATCGTCCAGCGACTGCCGCGGCAGTTGGTCCAGGTTGACGATCCGGCAGTCGAACCGGGTCTGGCCACGCTTGCGAAACACCGTGGGGGCCAGCGCCTCGGTCAAAAACAGGGCATAACGCTGGGCCGGCTTCGGCGCCGCCACCAGGATTCGCCAGGCCGGCCGCACCTCGACGGTAAAGAACCGCACGTCGTCGCAGGCCAAAGCGTCCTGACCGACAATCCGCACCAATCCCTGGTGCGTGCCGATGCCCAGCGAGCCGATGCGGAACTCGACCTGCTGTGACTCGCCCGAATCCAGCCTGTAGCTTCGCTCACTCCGTTTCTGCTCTTTCCCCTGATTGTCCAGAAGCTGCAATTCGACGGTGCGCTCGCCGGGCGGGCCGGTGCGCAACAGTTCGGTCTGAATCCGCAGCGAACTGCGACTGGAAAGCACCTGCCCGGAAAGTCGCATCTCGCCTAAGGCGTAGTTGGTCGGCTTTTCGACCCCCACGTCGATCACGTAAATCCCAACGCCGGGCACCTCGGCTATGCGATCTTGCAGTGCGGCGGCCGAGTCGGCCGGCCAGGCAGCACGCGCTAGGTCGCTAAACACGTAGAGTTCTTTGCGTGCCAGTTTACTCTCGCCCAGTAGCCGTAGGGCCTTTTCGACCACGCCGGGCAGCGGCTGCAAATTGGCCACGGTCTCCAGCCGCTCGATCCGCTGCTTGGCCGCAGAGCGATCGACCTGAAACACGGCGGGCCCCAGCCGGGTGTCGAGCACGGCGATTTGGCTTTGACGGGGAAGCTGGCCCAGCAGCCACCCGCCGAGTTCCCCGGAGGCCTGAAGTCGCGTCTGGTTGTCGTGTCGGTACTCCATCCGCGGCGCCGTGTCGAAGACCAATGCCGCCGCCACCGGCGCCTCCTGGCTGGCCAATACTCCGGACAGCTTCAAGCTTGGCCTGGCCAGCGCGAAGGCCAAAAGCGCGATTGCGCCGGCCCGGAGCAACAGCAGCAACAAATGCCGCAGTCGCAGTCGCCGCCGGTTCGCATCATGCCGCCTCTGAATGAACCGCAACGCCGGAAACTCCAACAACCGCGGCCTGCGCCGCATAATCAAATGCAGCACAATCGGCAACACAACCAGCGCCGTTCCGGCCAGGAGTAGGGGATTGACAAAAGTCATGGTTGAGCGCTATCGAAATGATAACCGTTTAGCCGCCGGGCTTGCCCGATTTTCCGCAGGTTGTTTTTTCTGCTAAGACGATGGCAGTTGGGAACTGGGCGGCCGGGGCGAAAAAAAGGTTGAAAATCCGATAAATGTTAAAATAGGTAAACTTGCGCTGTGGA
>JAUWHT010000110.1 GCA_030605745.1 Pirellulales bacterium
GGCCCCTCGCCCCTAACCCCTCGCCCCTACATTATGTGTAGCACACCAACCTACAGACTGTCGGGCCAGACGGTGTTCCTGGCAGCGGTGATCGTAGGTGGCGGTCTGGTATTCGGTTACCTGGTGCTGCTTGGCAACCGGGGCCCCAACGGCAATGCCGAGGCAGCCATCTCCCGGCTGCGGCTGGAAGACATCCCCTTCAATGGGGCCCGGGCGTATGCGTATCTGAAGCAACTCTGTGCGATCGGGCCACGGCGCAGCGGGTCGCCCGGAATGCAGGCCCAGCAGAGGTTGCTGGTGGCCCATTTCCAGCGGTGCGGCGGCCGGGTGGAACTACAGCGGTTCCGCGTCCGACACCCGGTCGACGGCTCTGCCGTGCCGATGGCCAACATTATCGTTCGCTGGCATCCGGAGCGCACCAGGCGGATCCTGCTTTGCACGCACTACGATACCCTGCCGTTTCCGATGCTCGACCCCGAGGACCGGCGGGGACCGTTCATCGGGGCCAACGACGGCGGCAGCGGCGTGGCCATGCTAATGGAGCTTGCCAACGAGATGCCTAAGTTACCCTGCAAGCACGGCGTCGATTTCGTGCTCTTCGACGGCGAGGAGTTTATTTTCCGGCACAGCGATCGCTTCTTCCTCGGCTCGGAGTATTTCGCCCGGGTGTATGTCAACAAGCGGCCGCCGTATCGGTACCGCTGGGGCGTGTTGCTGGACATGATCGGCGATAGGGATTTGCAAATCTACCAGGAACGTTATAGCATGGGATGGAAGGACACGCGGCCGTTGGTGGAAGACCTCTGGGCGACCGCCGGCCGGCTGGGCGTGCGGGAATTCGTCCCGCGGAAAGGATATGCCGTCCGCGACGACCACCTGCCGCTGCATAACATCGGCAAGATCCCCTGCTGCGACGTGATCGACTTCGACTACCCGCCCTGGCACACCCAGGGCGACACGGTTGACAAATGTTCGGCCCTAAGCCTGGCCAAGGTCGGCTGGGTGATACGCGAGTGGCTAAAAGCGGTGCAGTAGATAGTGGTCAGTGGTCAGTTGGTGTCGAGGGGGTGGCAGTTCACTGCCACCTCTTTTGTGGTGCGAACCCACAAGCACCCTAATCCCCAATCCCCAATCCCCAATCCCCCTTTCTCCTGCCCACTGCGGCATGTAAAATACCCACACTGGTTGTTTGCTGTGAGGAGTTCTCTTGATGGACGCATTCCGCTTGTGCCTGGCGCTGGGTCCGGTGGCCGTGTATTTGCTGCTGCTTGGGGCGATCAACTTGTCTCGGCGGCCGTTCCTGGTATCCGGTACGCGTGACGCGGCCGCTTTGAGCCTGGCCATTTCAGGGTTCGTGATTGTCGGTCCGATGGAGCTGTTTTTTCCCAACGCGGCAGCGATGCGTTTTGGGCCGTACGTCTGGGTACTGTTACTGGCGTTCTACGCGTTGTGCGTGGTGCTAGTGCTGCTGTTGCTCAGACCGCGGTTGATTATCTACAACATCTCGGCCGACCAGTTGCGCCCTATTCTGGCCGAGCTGGTCGAGCAACTCGATTCGGACGCCCGTTGGGCCGGCGATGGCCTGGTCCTGCCCAACCTGGGTGTGCAGTTGTATGTAGACAACCTGACGGCGATGCGCAACGTCTCGCTGATGTCGGCCGGTGGGAGCCAGAATCACGCCGGCTGGCAGCGGCTGGAACGGGTACTGGCCGCAGCCCTGTGGCGGGTAGAGGTGACGCGAAACCCCCGCGGCGTGAGCCTGATAACCGCCGCAATGCTGATCGCCTTGGCCCTGATCATGGCAATCGCCCGCGATCCCCAGGCCGTTGCCCACGCGCTGTTCGATATGCTGAGGCTGTAAGGAAGGATGAAAGATGAAGGATGAAGGATAAGGGATGAAGTGGAATTGGCCGGGAGGGACTTGGTGGTGTACTATCGTTTCTTCTTTGCGGAAATTGCACAGGATGCGAAGATTGCGGTCAGTTCTTGTGCCTCCTTTCGCAGGTCGGCCAAGCGTGCTGGTGGTACGATGCCGGTTTCTGCCAGCAGTTCCAGCCAGTAGCTTGTTTCTTCCAGTCAGTAGTCTTCGGTAGGGACGAATACATACGAACGATTCGCAGTGCAAACGCCTTCGTTCGTTCCCGCAGGTTACGAGGCTCTTTAGTTTCCTTCATCCTTCATCCTTCATCCTTCATCCTTATTCCAGGTGGAAGGCGATCCGATACGCCTGATGACCCTCGGCCAACTGCTTGGGGTAGAGCCGAGCGATTTCCGCACGGAGTTGATCGGCGGTTTCGAACCCGTCGGGCCGGGCGTCTTCGTCGGTCAACTCGTCGAGTTGCACCTGGTCGACCGCAGTGATGCGGATGTACCCCGCCCCGGGAATGTAGCTCCGCTGCCCGGGACGCATCTTCCGATACTTCCACAACCGGATCGTCTGCGTCTTTTGCCCGGCGCGGATCGCCGGAAGGAATTTTTTCTTGAATAGCAACACAGCAGTAGCTTATCCGGTGAACCGTAATAAGGTCAAGTGAGACGTTTAGCCGCCGCGTCCATGCGGCGCGATTTCCCGGCGTGGACGCCGGGGCTAAACGAGTATCCAAACGGCGCACAAGGGCCGGTTCTGCCGGTCGGACGGTTGGGGCCGCTTCAGCGGGCTGTGACGCGGCTGACGGCTGGAAAGGGCTGCTGGGACGAGCTGTGACGGCTGTTCGGCCGGCCGATTGATGCGGTTGCCGGGGTAGTGACATTTCGCTCAGCGCCGTCGGAAAATGTGGTCGATCCGTCATAATGACGATTGCCTGTACGCGGTACGGCATCGTGGTACCAAGGAACGGATTCGGTCACGGACGAATGATGGATCGCCTTGCAAGTTTTCTGCGGTGGTGGCCTGCGCTACCGCTTCTTGGTCTGGTGTTGATCGGCGCGTTGTTGTTAGCGGCCCGGTGGACGGCCCCCCAGCCTGCCGGAGATACGCCTCCCGCCGAAATGCGCCCACCGACGTTCCCCGCCGACACCGAGTTCGCGCGGGCGGCTGTGGAGCCGGGGCTTCTATGCGTTCGATGCCGGGCCCGCCGGTTGCTACCCCTGGCCGGCCCGACCCCGACAATCTTGCAGGCGGGCTTTGCGAGTGAGCAGGATGTGGCTCCTCGGGTACCCCGGAGGGAGAGCGGACTACTGTTGTTGTCGCCCGAGAGGCCCGGCAAACGGTCCGAGCAATTGGAGCGGATCGCCCGCGAGGCGGACAGGCAGACTCAGCACGGGTTCGAGTTGGCCGGCCGGGGCGCGTATTTCGCAGCCCGGTCGGAATTCATCGGGGCCTTGCGGCTGGTGGCGCAGGGTTTGGACGCCGAGCACCAAACGACCACACACAGCCGGTCGCTCGCCGCCGCTTTGGCGGCAATCAAGGAGGCCGAAGACTTCATTCCAAAGGGTCCTCAACTGGAGGGCAATCTGGACGTCGCCGCCATTATCGGTGCACATCGCACGCCCGTGCTTAAGAGCGCCGAGACCGAAAGCCTGACGCCGCTGGTGGCCTTAAAGTGCTACTTCACCTTCGCCCAGGAGCAGCTTGCCTCCGCTGTCGGACGCGAAGTAGCCGGCTCGATGGCCCTGCACGCCCTGGGAAAACTGTACGCCGCTCTGGCTGTGCACCAGCGCAGCGGTGTCCGGGCAGCCGAGCCGAAGGCAATGACCTATTATCAGGCAGCCTTGCTGGCCTGTCCCGGCAACCACATGGCGGCTAACGATCTCGGCGTGCTGCTGGCCCGCTGCGGGAATTATCGCCAGGCGCAGACCATGCTCAAACACAGCCTCTCGATGCACCAGGAATCGACTTGTTGGCACAACCTGGCCGCGGTTTACCGGCGGCTCGGCCGCGCCGGATTGGCACAGCGAGCCGATCGGCATTCGGCGGCCGTACAGCACGTCGAGATCGCTCGCCGCAAGGCACTTTCCAGCGGGTCGCGTCAACCGGTCCGCTGGGTCGATCCGAAGACGTTTGCCCAATCCAACAGCAAGAACCCCGGCACCGGCCCGCCAATACCCGTTCGCCCGAAACCAACCAACGCGAAGCTGCAAGAACCAGCACCGACGAACAAAAACCCGACCATCGGCTGGCTGCCGTGGACCCTGCAAAAGAAGAGGTAGCGACGTGTCGGTGAAATCTAACGCATCGTTACTTGCGGTGTCAAGCTGTCTAGTGTTGGCATGCTGTGTACTGCAAACTCGTGAGACAGAGCGCGGGGCAAGCCCCGCCGCTACACGACAAACTCAGAATCCCAATCCCCAATCCCCAATCCCCAATCCCCAATCCGGCTCTGTCAGGCCTTGGGACCGGCCGCCCCGTGCAATATCTGCGCGGTCGATTGCTCCACGTGCAACGGCTGCCTGGGTTGGGAATCGGCCCGGCTGATCGCTTGGCAAGCCTATGCCCAAGGGGAGTACGTCGGACACGCGCGGACCGCGCATGTGCCCGTCTACCGGCTCCGGGTCGACGACGAGTTGGACCTGGTCTACCGGCTCACGCGCGAGGAGACCCCCAGCCCCTACCGGCTGGAAGTGGGCGACGAGATTCAGGTTGAATCGTTCACCGACGAAGCCATAAACCGCGACCTGCTCATCCAGCCGGACGGCACCATCACGCTGCGGCTGTTGGGTCAGGTCCACGCGACCGGACGCACCGTGACTCAACTCCGCGACGCACTGGAAGAGGCATATAAGAAGTACTACAAGGTGC
>JAUWHT010000284.1 GCA_030605745.1 Pirellulales bacterium
GCACCTTGCCACGCCCTTCGTTCCTCAGGGCGTGCCACCAATTTGCTAAGTGCTATGGTTGACCCTTCTCGCTGTGCTGGCCTACTGATCGCGGAGCACCACGGCGGGGTCCTGCACTAGGGCGGCGAGTGTGGGCAGGTAGCTGGCCACGGCCGAAAGCAGCGGGGCGCCGAGCAGCGCGACTAGCAGCACGTCGTAGTGGACGGTAAACCGATCGGCGGCCACCTCTAGTGCTTTCACACCCAGCAATTCTGCCAGGTAGGAGCCCAGCACAAACCCCACCGCCGCGCCCAGCAGCCCCAACAGCGCGGCCTTGCCGAGAAACAGGCAGGCGATCGTGCCGGAGCCCTTACCCAGCGCCCGCAAGATGCCGATCTCCGTCCGCCGCTGATGCACGTTGGCCAACGCCAGCAGTCCGACCCAAACGGCACAGGCCAGCACGACCAGCGGCGTAACCACGTTGGCCAGGGCCTCCATCGTCTGCTGGACCTGGGCCCGCGACTCGGCCATGTCGGTCAGGATCCGTTCCCGGTGGTCCTTGACCTGGTTTCGTTGCTCGGCCCGGGCCAGGGCGATGGAGCGGAACTCGGTGATTCGGGTCTCGGGCAGAACCTGGGCAAGCTGCTTGCGGATGTTCGGCAGATTGGCCCCCACACAGCGGCAGCCGAGGGCCAGGATTTGGTTGATCCGCCCTGGTTTGTCGAGCACTGCCTGGGCATCGTCCAAGTGCATGGCGATGGTGATGTCTTCCTTGCTGCCCTGTTCGGGCAAGATTCGCGTGATTCGCAGCGGCCGGCCCAGCACTTCGATTGTCTCCCCCTGCTGCCTCCCAACGCCCAACTCGTAACCCAAGAACACCGTACCCGGCTCGACGTCGTAGCCCATCGGCTTCTTCCGGCGCAGGTGCCACTGGGTGGATTCGGGCAGATATCCAACCAGCAGGACCTTCCGCTCGTTCCAGGTGATCTTCTGCTGCAACGTGGCGACCAGGTGGGTGACCATGGTGAGCCGGGTGTCTTTGGCCAGCCGTTTGACGTACTCCTGCGGCATGTCGACGGTGGCGAAGTCGGCCGCCCAAAAGTCGCTCATGTTGGTATCACGATGCACAATCAGCAGGTTGAAGCCCATATCGCGCATGAGTTTTCGCGTCTGATCGTTGAGGCGATCGAGCCTGGCGGTAGTTTCCTGTTCAAGCCGGGCGATTCGCGCCTCGGTTTCCCGCCCGTACCCGTCCACCAGCACCGGCCCGGCCACGAACAGGGCCACGGCGATAATCACCGCAAACAGGCTCAAGGCGAAGTTGAGTTTCCGATAAACAATTTCGGCCAGCAGCATTCTGAATATGTTCATGGTCAATTTTCAATTTGCAATTGTCAATTTTCGGTAGTGCCTCACGATGTTGGCAAGGATTTCTTGGGTTTATAGCGGTCTAATACTGATGTTAGAACATTTTCTCGTTGTTCAGCCCAGTCCTCTCGCTGCAGGTCGCTGACATGAACCGGATACTGGATGTACGCCAGCACCGACCAGAGTCGATCTGTCAGGCCCAATGCCATGGCGGGGGTTTGCCCATTCAGCAGTGTCCGCTCCTCAAGCGGTTCCAGCACAAGCCTCCGCGGCCGAGGAAAAGCAAGCCGGTTGTTTGAAAAGGTCTTTGAAAACAGTGCACGGCGATTGCGCCGGCGTGTTGGTCGGATCTTCATGACGAACTCCCCCATGGTTGTCAGACAATCCTCCTCAGAAGGGACATAGCTATGATTCTCATCGCGCGGTTACCGATTGTCAAGGTGCGCGGCCAGCTTTTCAGTGAGGCCTTCAATACCAGCTTGGCCGAAGTTGCCTCCTACAGCTTCGAATTCCCGGACACCCTCGATTATCTGATAGCTGACAACTGACCACTGAAAGCTGACCACTGACACTGTGTCAGAAGGTCGGAACCATGCACAGAAATGTACCAACCACCTGCCAGAATGCGCCATATTGACACCAAAACCCTGCCAAAGTAGAATACGTAAGTGTAGAAAAGACCGCCTTTTACGGCATTTGCGACAGGCGTGGAAAGCAACTGGGGGTCAGAAGGTCGCTGGTTCAAATCCAGTCGCCCCGACTGACGTTTGTGAACGATAGATGTACAAGCGCGAAATCCAAGGCAGCCGCGCGATCGTTACCGGGGCCTCCAGCGGCATCGGACGCGCACTCGCACTGGAGCTTGCCCGCAATGGCGCCGAATTGGTGGTCGTTGCTCGGCGCGAAGATCGACTCCGCGAATTGGCCCGCCGGATCGACGCTGAGGGCGGCCGTGTGGAACCGGTCGCTGGCGACATCACTGATCCGGCAACCCGACAGAAAGCCATCGACACCGCCGTGTCAAGCTTCGGTGGGCTGGATATCCTGGTCAACAACGCGGGCATCGGGGCCGTGGGGCTGTTCGAGGATGCCGATCCCGGGCGCGTCCGACGCATCATGGAGGTGAACTTCTTCGCCCTGGTCGAAATGACCCGAATGGCCCTGCCGCTGCTCAAGCAGGGGACCAACCCGATAGTGGTCAACGTCAGTTCGATCCTCGGACATCGTGGCGTACCCCACAGCAGCGAGTATTGCGCCAGCAAGTTCGCCGTGCAGGGGTTCAGCGAGGCGATCCGTGCCGAGTTCTCTGCGCGGAAGATCGACGTGCTGGTGGTCAGCCCGGGGACCACCGAAACCGAGTTCTTCGACAGCGTAATCCAGCGCACCGGCGAGCCCTCGTGGCCGGAGCACGCGCCGCAAAGCGCCGCCGAGGTCGCCCGGCAGATGGTCCGAGCGATCCGCCGCGGCCGGCACGAGATTATTCCCTACCGATGGGGAAGGATCCTCTGCTGGCTGAACCGGCTGTCGCCCGGCCTGGTCGATCGGCTAATGGCCCGATACATATAGTACTCAATCATTTCGTCAAAACGCAAATCTAAAGTTGACGACCTACTGCTTGTCCAGTGGGATCAGGCGGATATTGCGGTACTTGATCGCCGCGCCTTCCGACTGCAGCGAGATCGTGCCTGGTACTTCCTCAACATCGCTGGCGGTATTCTGGACCAGGCCGTTGACCTTCAGCGTCAGGTTGCCGCCGTCGAGGATGATTTCGTACTGGTTCCACTGGCCGATCGGTTTTTCGCTGCCAGGGTGCATCTTGACCGTGTGGTGGCCGCTGGTCCGGTCGGCGGCGACCTTCATCGGGAACTTGTCGATGTTCCAGATGTCGCCGGCGTTGCGGTTCGCTAGTTGGGCCTCGACGCTCTTTGGCCAGACCTTGTCTTTACCCACCACGCGCAGCAGCACGCCGCTGTTGCCCGGGGTGGAATCCTTCGGCCAGCGCCACTCCAGCTTCAAGATGTAGTTGGTGTACTTCTTCTCGGTGCGCAGGTAGCCGATCGGGCGGCCCTTGCAGCGGAGCACACCGTCGGCGACACTCCAGACGTCTTCCATTTTGGCATTGGGGTCACGCAAGTAATAGGTCCAACCGCTCAAGTCTTTGCCGTTAAACAGGTTGACCGTTTGGGGGCATGCCTCCTCGGCCAGGGCCATGCCGCAGATACCGATTACTGCAGCCAGGCCGAACAAAGCAATCAGAGTACGATACATGGTACCTTCTCCTGAAAAAAAGGGGTGGTGAGGGATCGGTGGCGGAGAATATTGTTTTCCGGCAACCGCACCTTGGTTTCGTTACGCTTCCAACGACCAGCCGTTGTGGTACGGCTCGGTGACATACTTGTTGGCGTCCTCGTTGTTGGTTACTCGCATGTTTTCGCCATCCCACTCCAGCGGCTTGCCGGTGCGGATGGCGATGTTTCCGATCAGCACAAACTCGGTCAGCAGGCCGGCCTGCCCGAAGTGACACCCCGCGGGCTCGCCGCCCCGACAGGCTTCCATCCATTCGCCCCAGGTGCCGGACCGTCGAGGCAGCGTCTTCGGCACGCCGGTGAATTTCTTTGCTCGCGATGCCGGCAGGATCTCCGTACCCAGCATCTTGCCTTCGTCGCCCACGTAGAGTTCGCCGGACCCGGGCAGCGGTCTTCCCTCCAGTTCGGGCGGGCAGGGAAGTTTTAACCCGCCATCGTACCAAACAATGCGAACCGGCGGCATGTCGTCCCGGGCGGGGAAGTCGTAGGTCACGATGGACCCCAGCGGCGCGGTTTCCTCGAAGACTTTGGTTGCCGACGCGCTGATCCGTGTCGGATACTTGAGCTTCAGGGCGCGGAACGGTGTGTTCAAGTGGTGGCAGCCCATATCGCCCAGCGCCCCGGTACCAAAATCCCACCAGCCGCGGAAATTCCACGGATGGTAGACCGCGCTGGGCGGCCGGTTGGTACTCTGGACTTGCTGAAGTGCATAGTGTCCCTTCGGCCAATTCGCCTTGAACGGTCGCATCGGGGCGGGCCCGATCCACAGGTCCCAGTCCAGCGTATCAGGTACCGGGTCCTGGCCTGTCGGAGGCAACATCCCCTGGGGCCACAAGGGTCGGTTCGACCAGATGTGAACCTCTCGGACCGCACCGATAGCCCCCGCCCAGATCAGTTCACACGTTCGACAACCCCGCTCGCTCGTGTTGGGCGAGGACGTGTCCTGAGTAGCCACCCCGGCTTTCTTCGCCGCCTTGACGACAATGCGACATTCCTCGATGGTTCGGGTGATCGGCTTGACACAACAGACGTGCTTTTTCTTCTTTAACGCCGCCAGCGTGATTATTGCGTGCGTATGGTCTGGAGTGCCGCAGTAGACCGCGTCGATCTTGTCATTCTCCGCGTCGAGCATCTTGCGGAAGTCGCGATACTTTCTTGCCTTGGGCCACTTGTCATACGACTTCTTGGCGTAGACGTCGTCCACGTCGCACAAGGCCACGATGTTGAATCCGGCTCGGTCGCAACCCTGAAGCTGACTGAAGCCCACGCCACCAACCCCGACGCCGGCAAGGTTGAACTTCTCGCTGGGTGGCTTTTGTCCGGGCCCCCCGAGAACATGTCGCGGCACAATGGTTGCCGCTGCAAGGCCTGAAGCCGCAACACCCAGGATTTCACGTCGCGATAGTTTTTCGCTCATAATTTCGTTTCTCCCTAATCATCCACGGGTTTTCAGAACTCTCGGGACCTTCCCGAGAACGACTATCTCTAACATAATGAATCGCTCCGAGAGTTCCATGAGATTTTGCTAATAAAAACATAAGGTTTTTTACGCCAGTCCAGTTTGTGTGTGTGGCACGCCCTGAGGAACGAAGGGCGTGTGGCTGGTAACGCCGCCAACTGCTGCCTTTTCGCATTGAGAGAGAGCGTTCCCTGCATTCACCACGCCCATCGCTGCGCTCTGGGCGTGCCACATGTGGTCGTGGCACACCCTGAGGAACGATGTGTGGCACACCCTGAGGAACGAAGGGCGTGGCCTGATAACGTAAACTCCGGCAGACGGACAATCCCACCACCCTTCATGGCCGACTCGTGTGCCAGGATACCGACACAAGTCCAATTGGCCGACTGCACGGCGTTGGGGAATGGATCCCGGCGCTGGACCACGGCGGAAACAAACTCGTGCGCCAGGTGTGGATGTGAACCACCGTGTCCCGCGCCCTGCACGAACGATAGGTGTTGGTGCTGCTGAAGATCGTAAACACCCTTGGTCGTAAACAGGCGGATTTCTTCCGGCAGGAGGTGGCCATAGTCCGGCACTTCGACACGCTCGGGAATTTCTGGCTCCTGTTTCTTCGCCGTGTGAATGATCGGGTTTTCGCCCTCGATCAACGGCCATTCAAAGGCCTTTTTCGTGCCGTAAACGTCGAAGCTCTCGCGGTACTGCCGGGCCGTGTCGAACAGCGAGCGGTACACGCGGGCGGTTAAGTCGGAGTTTTTCAGCTTGATGTGGGTGGTTTCGACAGCGAACGGACTGCCATACTTGGGAATCAGGTCTTCACGGATGGTCCCGGAGCCGAAACAGGAGACATACTCGGCCTCGTCTCCGGTCAACGCAAGGCACGGACCGACACAGTGCGTCGCGTAGTGCATCGGAGGCAGGCCCGGCCAGTAATCCGGCCAGCCGTCCATGTCCTGCTGGTGGCTGGCCTGGAGAAACTGGACCTTGCCGAGATCACCCTTTTCATAAAGTTCTTTGACAAACAGGAACTCGCGCGAATACACGACCGTCTCGGCCATCATGTATTTCAGGCCGGTTTGCCGAACCAACTCGACGATCCGCCGACACTCATCGACGGTCGTGGCCATCGGCACGGTACACATTACGTGCTTGCCGGCCTCCAGTGCGGCGATCGACATTGGAGCGTGGTCGGGAATCGGCGTATTGATGTGCACCATGTCGACCTCGGAGTCGGCCAGCACGTCCTCGTACTTCGTGTATCTCCGCTCGACTCCCAACGCGTCGCCGATCTCGTCGAGCCCCTTTTCCGAC
>JAUWHT010000327.1 GCA_030605745.1 Pirellulales bacterium
AGCACCAAGGCAGAACACCGCCTGCCGGCCCCGGAAGTCGCGCCCGGCACGCGCCCGGCCGATCGCTTCTACAATCTGCTCGTCACGCTTGCCGGTGTCGGCAGGCTCCTCGGCGGAAAGGTCCCAGCGGGCAGCTTCGCATAACCGCTTTCGGTCAGCGTCCAACTGCAACAGCTTGACCGACCGGCTGCCGATATCGACCCCGATCGGGCTGCAACGGTGCCTCGTAATCCAGCTCACCATCGTCTTCCCCTGAAGTTTAGCCGCCGGGCTTGCCCGGCGCGGTGGTGGGTGTCAAAACACTCGAACGCAAACGCGCCGGGCAAGCCCGGCGGCTAAACGACTATTGGAAATGTCAAACCTAAAGTAGCGATTCGGGCGGCCCGTTGGCGGTGTAAGTCTCGGTATCGACCAGTCCGGTGACCGGGTTGATCATCAGCCAGAGGTACCGCGTCCGCGAGCCCTGCCCGGCCGCAAGCCAGATGATCGTCCAGCCGGTTCGGGTAGTCTCTCCCAGGGGGCCGAATTCGACGTCGTTCACCCGCACTAGCGACCCGCCCATGGCGGCCACGGTCACCAGCCGCACAGTTGGGCCCACGTGCGGCAATTCGTCCAGGTCGACGATATGCTGGTCCGGGGGATCGTCTGGCTCGCGAAAGGGCGAGTCGGGCAGTTTGTCCAGCGCCGGGTTGCTGCCGCTGTGCTCCAGGATGTACCGGTTGTTCTCCGTGTCGAATACGAACTCGTAGGTGCTGTTGTTGGTGACCGCCAGGCTACGCCCGTAGGCCAGATCGGTCTTCAGAATCTGGGCGGCCGCGCGCAACTGTTCGTGGACACTCGGCTCGCTGCTGGGCAGCACCAGGCCCACCAAAACCCCTACCACCGCGATCACCATCAGCAGTTCAATCAGCGAGAATCCGGCGGCGTGTAGGCGGCGATCTGGCATGGCAACACCATCAGCGTCGTTCCGGGTCGCAGATAACCACTTTCAGCGTGCCGGAACGCAACAAGTCGTTTTGTTCCTTCAGCAATTCCTTGATTTCACCCAGCAGCGCGATAGTCTCAAGCCGATCCGCTGCCGGGTTGGCTAGCCTCGGCATGGTATCGCGCGGGGCGGCATCGGTCGCCCTATAAAAGCTTAGCACGCAATAACATAGGACATTTGCGGCTATCAGCAGCATCCAGCCGGTTCGTCGGCGGGTCATGGCAATTCCTCCTTTTATGGTTAGGGATTGGGGATTAGGGATTGGGGATTAGAATCATGTCTTCCACATTAACTCTAATCCCCAATCCCTAATCCCCAATCCCTTCCCTTACTGGTTCTCAGTCCACTCCAACAGGTCCCATCGTAGCCCATCGTCGTCCGGATGGGGCACATAAACCGGGTCGTCCGCTTTTTTCCAGTGGTAACGGACCTCGTTCGATTCCGGCTTGATTGTCAATCGCGGATTCGGGTCTAGCCCATGTACCTGGTTCAGCCAGACGGGGAAGTACGGGATGCCTTCTTCTTCCTCTTCTTCCTCTTCATCCTGGTCGGTGAACTCATCATACTCTTCGGTCCACCAGTCGGTCCACTTAACCCAATCGCAGCGGCGGCGAATCAGGATTTCCTCGGCCACGACCCGACCCTGGATGGCCACCACCATGTCGTGCTGGTTGTCCGACTTGACCTCGAATTCGTCCCAGATCGTAAGCATGCCGGTAACGCTGACATCGGCATCCGGATAGATGCGGAAATCGTCTTGGAGCACCATCACAGGCAACTGGATGGGCACGTCGGTGTTTTCCAGGGGCGGAAGGTCGTGCGGCACCAGGTGGACGTTTTTCCCATTGATAAAGACGTCTCCATTCCAACTACCTTTCACCACCAGGGTGCCCCGGACGGTCACGTTATCGTGCAGCCAGACTCTGCCCGAACGGTAATAGATCCCCAGCGGGTTCGTTTCCGGGTCCGGCTCCAAGGTCACGTCCGAAAGACTTCCACTCAAGGTCTGCACCGAGTACGTCTTGCCGCCTGTATAGATCTGGTAGGTCGTTAAACTCCCGGGATGACTCCAGTCAGTAGCATTCTGCTTGTGGACGTCACTGGTGGGTATACCCATTGCCGTACCCAGAAGTGCTATTGTTCCAGCCGACTGCTCGTTGTAGGGAAGATCGATCGGCCCGTCGAAAGGCCGCCAGTCTGGATACCCAGTCAACCGCATTGCGTTCAGGTCGCCGAGGTACCGTTCCCGTGCGCTGTTCGACCACGGGTACGCCTCTGCCAGCCGCAGTTTCTTTTGTACGCGCACGGGGCCTTCGACTCGGAAAGGGACGTTGATCTTGAAGGCCCGGTCCTTGTACTGGTAGAGCACATACTTCATCATCTCGTCCCAGTTGGCCGGTTCGTCGGCCAGCGCGCGGGGGATCAGCCGGACTACCGCCCGAATCTGGTGTGTTGCAATGCACGTTGGATTGTCGGGGTCGGCGGCGTAGCCGGTCGACAGCAACGTAACCCGGTAGGGAAAGTTTTCGTAATCGGGGTGCCCCGAATGGAGCGACTGATCACCGGTCGTGTAGGTTACCTGAAAGCTCTCATAGCTGCCCAGCGAGCCGGTCAACGTTGTATCGACACCGGCCCAATCGCTTTTGTGCATTTTTTTGATTGCTATGGTCAACCCGGTGACGGCGGCCTGGCGAGCAGAGGCCCGGCGATCGAAGTTGCGATGGATCAGAAGCGCCATGTACTGGCTGCGCATCGCCGCGTAAGAGAGCCCCAGCGCCATCGAGATCAGCAACAGCACGACCAGTAGCGCCATACCCCGCCGCCCCACCGGTGGCGGCGCAGACAGTTGCCGATCTGAGTCTGTCATCGGTGCATCTCGTAATACAAAGCCGCCGAGCCGAAAAAGCAAATCGGTTGCTGAGCCTCGGGATTGCCGGCCACCGCCTCACTGCCAGGCATCAATTGCAACTCGATCCGCACCCACACCTGTCGCAAACCAGTCTGCGACCCGTAGATTTCTTGCACCCAAGAAAGATCATCCCAGTCGAGCACACCGTCCTTGTAATCGTTCCACTGGTCTTGCGAGGGGCGCAGCCGCGTCTCGAATCGCACCGCTCCACGCCACGAGGTACCTGAAGACTCAGTAACAGCGCAACTCCGCATCAACTGTGTCAGCGTAACCGTGTTGCCAGACCAGGCCCGCTTGATCGCTTCGATCTCGGCCGCCCACTGGCTCTCGTCCTCCACCGGCGGCACGGTCCGCGTGTCGGAGGGGACCGTAATCTCGGCGAGCTGGTTCGGCGTGTACCAGTTCGGGCAATAGATCACCAGCTCGTTGTACCGCGGCAGGCCGTCCGGATCGACCGGATCACCCGTCGGG
>JAUWHT010000010.1 GCA_030605745.1 Pirellulales bacterium
CGGCAAGAGCCTAACACCACCCCAAAGCACCGAGAACATGGGCTGGGCCGTCACGGCCCGGTAATCCTTGCCCGTCGCCTTGTCCACCAGCCCGGCGAGCGTCCCGTCAGTTTGAATGGTCATCTTGACCGACGCGTTCTCAAGCATGATTACGTTGTCCATAATAGGAACCCCCTCAACCTGGAGTTCCTCGATCCTGACATCATCCGCGTGGACGCAAATAGCAGCAACAGATATCAATGCCGTGATCATATACCTGATGCCCTTCAAATAATAAGTGAACATTCCAATCTCCTTTTGATTACCCCATGGCCAAGCTTCGTATCCGACAATACCTCCTGAACTGAGAGCTACGATGCGAAGATCTCAGCGACCGAGAGGCTAAAACCCGGTAGGATGTCGCCGCCGGTCAGTTCGTCCGACACGCTCCAGGTCACCACTTGGTCCTGGCTGCGGTAGACAGAAACGGTGCGGTTGGCCGGGTCGACCACCCATACGGCGCGGCAGCCGGCACTGAGCCAATCTTGCACCTTGGCGAGCACCTCGCTCGCGCGATCGCCGGGCGAGAGCACCTCGACGGCCAGGTCGGGCGCGCCCTGGAAGAAACCGCGCAGCGGCGCCGGGGGAACGCGCTCGGCACGGATGAAGGCCACGTCCGGCGCGCGGACCGTATCCGGATCGCGGCCGATCCGGAATCCGGTTTCCGCACCGGTTACCACGCCAATAGCTTGTTGCTCCACGAAACGCTCCAGGCGTCCACAGATGCGACCGACAATCCGACCGTGCTCGAATCCGGCAGGCGACATCATGACCAATCCTCCGCGCAGCAGTTCACACCGTCCGAGACCTGGAGCCTCGAGCAATTGCTGGGCCGTCGTGATTTCTTGTATTGCAGCCATAGCTAATCATTTATCCTACGCTAGAGATTGGCTATAGTCAACAGGGACTAGGGATTCGGTCCCGGCGCGCCGGGAGGGGCTCGGGGTTATTGAATGCAACCCTCCAGTCCCGAGCCCCGAGTCCCGAGCCCCGAATCCCGAGCCCCTATTTTCCAAGCATATCACATTTTCCCAAATGCTAGCGTTTACAGTTTGAGATATTACGTCTCTTGCAGGACGATAGACAACGATGCTTACCCGGGAACTGGCCATTGCCGAATATGACGCCGGGCGGATACTGCCCGACCGGCTTACACGAAAATCGCACGGGCAATACCTGGGCTACGCCGAGCGGATGCTGAACGTTTATCGCCGGGGTATCGGGCGGACGCGACGGGAATTGCACCGCGCGGTTTGGACAGTCTTCGCTGGCGAAGAGGACTGCCCGGCGCGACGCATCAACGCCTTTTGCAAATTGCTCGACGACGCGAGCACCTATCAGCGAGACCGGCGTGGTCGGGCAGCCGCGCTGCGACGAGACGTGTTCCGCACGGCCGCCGCAATGCACCCGTTGGTCCGCAAGGCGGATCGGCTGTTCGAAACCGAAGAAGCCAAGGTCAAGGCTCAGATTGCCGCTCGACTCGGACGCCCATGGGCGGAAATCGATCGGGATCTGTTTGCCGACGTGATCGACTTCCACCGGCTGGCCGAGTTCGGGGGATATCCTGACGGCCGGGCACTGCTGGCCCGGTACAACGTTGCCCAGGTCCAGGCGGCGCTGTTCGGTGCGGTCTCGATGACCGTTTGGGCCACCGACGACTTCAAAACCATCCTCCGCTACGCCAAGCTGGCCCGGCTGATGCACACGATCGTTCGCATCGGCGAAGGCGAGTACCATCTGCGATTCGACGGGCCGGCCTCGGTACTGCGCCAGACACGTCGCTACGGCGCGGCGATGGCCCGGTTCCTGCCGGCTCTGATAGCCTGCCGCGGCTGGCGAATGCACGCGGTTGTTCGCACCCGCCGACGGGGCTGGAGCGTGCATCTCGATTTGTCCTCAGAGGACGGGCTGAACAGTCACCTGCCGCCGCCGGAGGACTTCGATTCGCACGTGGAAGAAGCCTTCGCCGAGAGGTGGGGACCGCAGCCGCGCGATGGCTGGCTGCTGGTCCGCGAAGGGGAGGTCTTGCACCGGGGGCAGAAGGTGTTTGTGCCCGATTTCGTCTTCCGGCACGACGACGGGCGCAGCGTGCTAATGGAGATCGTCGGTTTCTGGACGCCCGAATACATCGCGGCAAAGGTCCAAACGTTGCGAACGTTTCGGGATCAGCGGATTCTTTTGGCGGTTGCCGGCCCGGCAAGGGAGACGGCCGCCGACTTACCGGCCGAGGCGATTCCCTACAAATCCGCCCTATTGGTCAAGGACGTGCTGGAGCGTCTGAAGGCATTTTCATTCAATAAAGCGGGTCTTCCGGTTTTAGGTGCAGAACGCTAGCCCGGATTATTATCGTGTGGCACGCCCAGAACGTAGTGATGGGCGTGTTCTGCGTATACCACGCCCTTCGCTGCGCTCAGGGACGTGCCACCCTGGCTCGCCCCGTTTTCAGCAGTTTGCACCTAAAACCGGAAGAGCCAATAAAGCCCAAATTACTCAAACCCCGGCAGCAGCCGCTGCAGTGGCGGATGCACCCGCTCCTGGTAGCGTCGTCGGTAGCCCTCGGCCAGGTGCATCATCAACTCGATGACCAGAAGGTCGGCGCGGGTCATCACGTGGCGGGTGCTCAGGGTACCCAGGCCGTGGAGCAGTTCTTCGAGTGCGTGGAGGTGCAGTTGCATGGTCTGCTGTGCGGTCAATCCGGTGGTCACCAGCAGTTTGGCCAGCCGCTCAAGTTCGTCGCTGAGGTTCCCCGAGCCCATGATCACGTAGGTCCGCAGCAGCCCACAGTAGTGGGCGATCAACTGTCCCGGCAGGTTGAGCGGCTGCTCTCCAGCGGCGGTGTCCGGTTTCTGGTGATCGTCCAGCAGCGCCCGCTGCTGGGCCACCAGGCGATTTGCCTCGTCGCGTCCGCGTCCGAGCCGGGTTTGCTCGGCCCGGCTGAACCGTTGGTTATCGCGGACAAGCTGGTGTCGCTGGATACCACGGGCGACAACCCAGATCATGTTTCGGATGGTCGTGCTGTGGACACAGACATAGCCGTCGGCGCCGATTTCGTAACACAGCGGTGCCATTTCCTGCTCGCTTTGGGTGCCCAGCACGACGATTGGTTCGTCGGCCCCACCGGCCCGATAGCCCTCGACCAGATCCAGCGCGTCGAGTTCGCCCGACTCGTGACTGACCAGCACGGCGTCGAATGCCTGGTCCCGCAGCCGGCCCAGTCCAGCGGCCGTCCCGACCGCCTCCTCCAGCAGGACTTTCGAGGCACTGTCGGCGGCGAACGCATCGGCCAGCCAACCGCCGGTCCGCTGGGACGTGGCGATATACAGAACCCTCATCCTGGGGGGGAGCCGCTGCCAGGCGGCCACCAGCCGGTCGGTTGCAGACCGCTCGTCTTTCAGCGTCGCATCCATCGAGCTATCCTGTAAGGGGATTGGGGATTGGGGATTGGGGATTGAAACTTGACTCTAATCCCCAATCCCTAATCTCTAATCCCTTGCCAAAAAGTGACGCGGTACTCTAGCGAAGGTCGGTTCCGGGGTCAATATCCATGTCCAAAGTGGCTTATCTCGATTGTGCCAGCGGCATCAGCGGCGATATGACGCTCGGCGCGCTGGTTGACTCCGGAGTGGACCTGGCCGAACTGAACGCCGCGGTCGGGTCGCTCGGCCTGCCCGGCTGCCGGCTGACGGCCGTGGAAGTCAAGAGGAAGGCATTTCGGGCAATGCAGGTCGCGGTGGAATACGAGCCGCAGCGCGCACACCGGAACCTGCACCAGATCCTGGGCATGATCGACGTCGGCCGGCTTTCGACGCGGCAGAAAGACCTCGCCCGGCGGATATTCATCCGGCTGGCCGAGGCCGAAGCCAAGGTACACGGCAACAGAGTCCAGCAGGTCCACTTCCACGAAGTGGGAGCGGCCGATTCGATCGCCGACATCGTGGGCGCGGCGGTCGGCTGGGACCTGCTGGGGGTCGACCGGATCGTCGCCTCGCCGGTGCCTACCGGCTCCGGCAAGGTAAACATCGCTCACGGCGAGTGCAGCATTCCAACCCCGGCCACGGCCGAACTTCTGCACGGCATCCCCCTGGCCGAGTCGTCGGTCCCCTTCGAGTTGACCACCCCGACCGGCGCGGCGATCCTGGCCGAGGTGGTCGACTCCTTCGGCCCGATGCCGGCGATGACGATCGAACGGATCGGCTGCGGCGCCGGCCGACGGGACCTGGACCGGCAGCCGAACGTGCTGCGATTGCTCATCGGCGAAGCGGCCGAAGACGTCAGCAGACAACAGGTGTGTGTGTTGGAAACTAACCTCGACGACCTGAGCGGCGAACTGATCGGCTATTGCACCACGCGGCTCTGGGAGGCCGGGGCATTGGACGTCTACACTACGGCCATCCAGATGAAGAAGAACCGCCCCGGCGTGAAGCTCTCCGTCCTCTGCCGCCTGGAGGACGTCGAGCCGATCGAGGCCATCCTATTCACCGAGACCACCACGCTTGGCGTGCGTCGCTGGACAGTCAACCGGCACGTGCTCTCGCGTCAGCCGCACAACGTCGAGACGCCATGGGGCTCGGTCGAGGGCAAAGTCGGCTGGCTCGACGGCGACTTACCCCGCTTCGCGCCCGAGTTCGAATCCTGCCGCCGCATTGCTGCCGAACACAACGTGCCGCTGCGCGCAGTGTACGAAGCGGCGCAAAAGGCGTTTGACGCGACCCGCTTAGTTTAGCCGCCGGGCTTGCCCGGCGCGTTGGTATTCGAACGTATTGACCACCAGACACCGCGCCGGGCAAGCCCGGCGGCTAAACATTCGGACTACTGGAACGTCTGCTCCTTGCCCGGGAAGGTACCCTGGCGGACTTCGTCGCGGTACCTGGTGACGGCCTGGGCGATGGTGTTCTTCAGATCGGCGTAGGCCCTAACGTGGCGTGGGACGCGGCCGGGGGTGAGCCCGAGCAAGTCGTTGACGACCAGGATCTGGCCGTCACAGCCGGGGCCGGCACCGATCCCGATCGTGGGGATGCTGATGCTCTGGGTGACCCGCACGGCTACCTCGGCCGGGATGCACTCCAATACGATCGAGAAAGCGCCGGCCTGTTCGGCGGCCTGGGCGTCGGCCAACAGTTGCTGCTGGTCGCTCTGCACGCGATAGCCGCCAAGCTGGTGGATGCTTTGCGGCCGCAGCCCGATGTGGCCCATCACTGGGATGCCCGCCGTTACCAATGCCGCGATCACCTCGGCCTGCTCCATCCCGCCCTCGATCTTGACGGCCTGGCATTGGGTCTGCTTCAGGATTCGGCCGGCGTTCTCTATCGCCTTATGGACACCCAAATGAAAGCTGGGAAACGGCATGTCGACCACCACTAGTGCGTGGCGGACCGCGCGGCCGACCATCTCGGCATGGTAAATCATCTCGTCGAGCGTTACCGGCAGCGTGCTGGAATGCCCCTGCACGACCATCGACAGGCTGTCACCCACCAGGATCCCCTCAATTCCGGTGGAATCCAACAGCCCGGCAGTCGGGTAGTCGTAGGCGGTAAGCATGGTGATCTTCCGCCCCGACTGCTTCATGGCCGTGAACTGCGGCACGGTGATCTGGCGAGCGTCGGAACTCATGGGATGGATTGTAACGACCTGAGTATCCAAGGGCCAGGGGCAAAGGGATTAGGGATTGGGGATTGGGGATTGGGGATTTCGCTTTTCAGAAGCGTGCCGGATGGGTATGCTCAATAGGTGAGAAACGGGCTTGTTCCCATGCTCTGTGGGAGCGAGTGTGTAACAAGGATTTAAGAGGAGACCCGGCTATGTACTCGCGTGCTCTGCTTGCCGTATGTATGGTCTTCAGTCTTGTGGTGTGGGCCGATGGCCAGGGCTTCCATCCCCGGGCTGGACGGCAGCCTGGGGCTGCTCGATTTGCACCGGTGAGGGTCGACGGTGCGATCGCGCAGATCGGCCCGGGTATGATCATGGTTACCACTGCCGCGAACGAAATGTGGTGGTTGAAGGTCCCTGCCAACGCAGTGATCCGGGTGACCGGCACCGCCGAGCCGGAAGTGCTGTGTTCCGGGCTGTTCGTCCGCTTTACTGCCGCGGTGGACAAACGGCGGAGCAAGGTCCAGGGCAAGGTGGAGAAGCTCACCATTTTCACGCCCTCGCGAGAGCCAAGCAGAATGCCCGGTGTTTTTTATCCCAATCAAGTGGGAGCCGGCGCCGGCGTGAAACAAGGCCCCGAGATGCCGCCGGGATTCGGTATGCCCCCAAACCCCGGAATGCGGCCAAACCCGGCAGTACAACCGCAAGTCCCAGGGACGCAAAACGCCAGCGCCCGCGGTACTGCCGCCTCGAACGTGGAGGCGTTCGACATCCGCGCGCAGGTGGCAAGCCACAAGAAAGGCAAGCTGACACTGTATGTCCCCAACCCGTTTTTCAAACCAAAGCTGAAGATCGAGCTTTCCGAAGAACCGGTGATCGAAGTCGACGTGTCCAGCTACGCGGTCGCCAAACCGGGCGACAAGATTTCCGCCCGCGGCCTCCAGATTTCGCAGAGGGGCGTGCATGCCAGAGAAGTGCTGATCGAACTGGCCGAACCATTGGACACACTGAGGAAGAAGCCGCAGAAGCGGACCGCTGATAACTGATCTACAACAACCCGTAATCGGTCAGTGTCTCTTGCAGTTTGGCTTCCTGCGCGGGGGTGAGCGGTGTCATGGGCATGCGTAGCTGGCCGGTGTCGCGGCCGACCATTCTCATGGCGGCCTTGATGGGGATCGGGTTGGTGGCCAGTGAGAGCATGTCTCGGCATAGTGGGAACAGCTTCTGATGCCAGCGCTGGGCCTCAACGATGTTGCCGGATTCGAACGCCCGAATCAGCGCGATCATGTCCTGCGGAATCAGGTTGCCGACGACCGAGATCACGCCCCGGCCGCCGATTGACATCAGCGGCAACGTCAGGCTGTCGTCGCCGCTGAGCACCGTCAGGTCGGTGGCTGCCAGTATCTGCGATGCCTGGTCCATCGAGCCGGTGGCCTCTTTGACCATGGTGATGTTAGGCAGTTCAGCCATGCGGATGATCGTTTCCGGCTCGATGTTCTTGCCCGTCCGGCCCGGGATGTTGTAGACGCAGATCGGCACTTCAACCGCCTCGGCCAGTGCCTTGTAATGCTGATAGAATCCTTCCTGGGTCGGCTTGTTGTAGTAAGGGGCCACTACCAGTACGGCGTCGGCGCCTGTTTTGGCAGCCCAGCGTGTCAGCCGCAGTGCTTCGTCGGTACTGTTGCTGCCGGTACCGGCCATGACCTTGATCCGCCCGGCCGCCGCCTCGACCGTCGCAGCGATCACACGCTCGTGTTCCTGGTGCGAGAGCGTGGGCGACTCACCGGTAGTCCCCACCGGACAAAGGCAAACGGTCCCCGCCTCGATCTGGAACTCGACCTGCTGCTGGAGCACGTCGAAGTCGACCTGCCCGTCGCGAAACGGCGTGATCACGGCCACCGACAGGCCGGCAAATTGTTCGCTTCGTGTGGGCATGGCTGGCTGGCTCGGGCTGGGGGCTTGAGAAACAATGGAACTTCACAATGGGCACATGGTACGGAACAAAGGCATCGTGCACCAGTACCCCCCGGCGGTGTGATCAACAACGTACCCACACATGAGCGGGGTTGCACTGTGTCAGATGGCTCAGTAAGATAAAGTTGGGGGCAAGAGAAAAGGTCGCCTAAGGGCCTAGTTGACGGTAGATATTATGAACAAAATCGTTGTGGACCCACCGCTCCGCTCAAGACTGGATAATCTTGACTCGCGATTAGAGTTGTGTGACCAATCTGGTCGGGTACTGGGCTATTTTGTGCCGGCGTCTGAACAGCGTCGTTTGCTTTACGCCTGGGCCCAGGCTGAGTTCACGGACGAAGAAATCAAGTGTGCCCGTCAAGAACCCGGCGGCATGACCATCGCAGAGCTTCTAGCCGACTTGGCTGACTGATGAGATACACGGTCACTTGGAAACCGTCGGTCAAGCAGCGGTTGGCAGAGATATGGATGACTGCATTGGACCGCAGTTCAATCACCACAGCGGCCAATACCATTGATGCTCTTCTTCAAGTGAATCCGCTTGATCGGGGAGAGTCACGTAGCGGGCGTGTACGCATCCTTATTGAACTGCCCTTGGCTGTAGTCTACGAAGTCCGTGAAGACGATCGGCTGGTTCAGGTCCTCTCGATCCGCCACGTCCCCGCGCGCCCAAGATAGCTGAAAGCTGATCACTGACAACTGACAACCGACCACTTCACAAAACCAACTGCTTCATCTCGCGCACGGCTTGCTCGAACCCGACCATAATCGCCCGGGCGACGATGCTGTGGCCGATGTTCAGTTCGTGCATTGCCTCGATGGCGGCCACGGGGCGGACGTTGCGATAGGTTAGTCCGTGGCCGGCGTGCAGTGCCATTCCCGCCCGGCGGATTTGGGCCCCGACCGTGGTCAGTGCCACGAGTTCCTTTTGTTGTTCCGGTCCCGGTCGGGCAAGCGCATACCTGCCAGTGTGCAATTCGACCGCATCGGCGCCAAGCTCGGCGGCCGCCTCGATCTGTTGTGGATCGGGATCGAGGAACAGGCTGACCGATATCCCGGCCTCGCGCAGCCGGCCGATTACCTGGGCCACCCGGTCATGCCGGCCGGCAACGTCGAGTCCGCCCTCGGTGGTAATTTCTTCCCGCCGCTCGGGCACCAGTGTGGCCTGGTCCGGCTTCACCTGGCAGGCGATCTCCAGAATCTCCTGTTCGCAGGCCATTTCGAGGTTCAGCTTCACGGCGACCGTCTGGCGAAGGATGCTCAGGTCGCGGTCGAGGATATGTCGCCGGTCCTCGCGCAGGTGCAGCGTGATTCCATCGGCGCCGCCCAGCTCCGCTAGCGCGGCCGCCCAGACCGGGTCCGGTTCGTTAGTCCGCCGTGCCTGCCGCACGGTTGCCACGTGGTCGATGTTTACGCCGAGTTCGGGCATGAAGAGGGGCGAGGGGCGAGGGGCTAGGGGCTAGAGATTTCTGATTCAGGATCTGCGTTTAGCCCCGCCGTCTACGGCGGGGAATTGGCGACCAAAGGAATACCTTAAACGTTTATGCGTGAAGGTGCCGCTGGGCCAGGGCCATCTCGTCTTCGTACTCTCGGGCGGTCAGCGATACGAATTCTGCGCACCGTGATGCGTCGCGACAATAGACCAGCCGCCCGGACACCGCCTCGAAGCGAAGGACCGACGAGGCGTCGTTGAGGACCACCAGATCGATCTCACCGAAGCACAGCGTTTCTTCCAGGTCCGCACGGAGCGTGGCTAACTCGTCGAGCCCGGGCCTCGATTCGGAGAATATCCCAATATCCAGATCGCCGCCGTCACGAACCTGCCCGTCTCTTGCGGAGCCGAATGTCCAGGCGGCAATGATATTCGGGTTGGCCGAAAGCGTTTCGGCGACGCCTTCAATCGCGACCTTTTTCATAGCGTAGCACCTCGTTGCGGAAGCCCTCGAAATCACCCAGGCGGCGGTTCACAATGTCAACGAGGATTTCAACGTCAATTTTCTCGTAACGGTGAACCACGAAGTTGCGAAACTGCACCATCTTGCGATATGACTCGCTGTCAGACAATGCGCCAAGTTGAACGCACCGCCGGACCGCGTCGCCACCGGTTGCCGCGGGTGTCTGGCCGGCCAGTGAGATAATCCTGTGGCAAACGTCAATAACAATTTCCACCAGGATCTGAAGGTTTCGCTCGACGGCCTTGCGGATATGCCAATCCTCGTTGAGTTGGTCGGTGGTCAGTTCTCCCAGCGAGCGCAGCTCTGTCAGCGTCTCATCGAGCAATTGGAATTTTCTGAGGATTACGCCGCTAATCATAGTAACAAACTGGCAAAATGTTTCACAGTTCAGTACACCTACCCGCGCGGAACTCGCTTATGGCTTGATCTGCAAGCCCATCCAGCTTCCCGGCCCGGATATCCTCTTCAATCTGCCGGTCCCATAATTCCGCCTCGAACTGGTCGAACCACGCGCGAAAACGGTGCAACTCCTCCTGTGACAAACGGGTAACTGCGGACTCGATCTCTTTGACTGTAGTCATGCCGTTAGTATATCCCACAGTGCATTGCCGGGCAAGTCGAACGAGGAAACGAACGATCTCACCGCCGCGGCCGGCCGGGGCGGTTCGAGAGTTGTTGGTCCGCGGGCTGGTCGTCGAAGACCGTCCAGACGGGGATCGTGTCCTTTAGCCGGGCCAGGTACGTCTGCATTTCTTTTCTGGTCCGCTGCCGGCGGATCTTCTTCTCGATCTCGACCTGGGCTTCCAGGAACGGGACGCGGTGGGCGTCCTCGCGCTCGGTCACACGGATGATGTAAAACCCGCGGTCGGATTCGAGAATTGGGCTGAGCCGCCCCACCGGCAACGCGAACAGTGCCCGGTCGAATACCTCGGAAACCAGGCTGCCCTTAGTGGTCCAGTCGCGCTGTCCTCCTTCGGAGGCCGTGGCCCCGTCGGACCCCACCCGGGCGACCTGTGCCAACGCGGCGCCGGCCAGAACCTGGTTGCCCATGTGTGCAATCAGCGCGTGTGCTTCGGCCTTGCCGGGATGCTTCGAGAAGCGGACCATCAACTCTTCCCAGCGTGCCCGGGCCGGCCTGTCGAATTCGGACAGGTGATTGTTGTAGTAGTCCAGCATCTGATCACAGGTGATTTCCCCGTCGAGCTTGGCCTTTTGGCGAATCCACTGCTCGGCCAGGGTACGCTGCACGAACGCACGCCTGCGTTGTTGAAGCGAGCTGCCCATGCTCCGCAGCTTCTCCTCAAGCTGCTGCCGCGTGTCGACCTTTGCCCGCTTCATCAGGTCCTTCAACTCGACTTGCTCGAAATGCTTTTTGAGGCTCTTTTCGACCTGCGGGAAATTCTCCTCCGGAATCGAGCGTCGGGCATCCTGGTAGATCAGTTTCGTCTCGATGTAGCTGTTCAGCCGTTGCCGGATCAGCAGCTCTCGCTGCTTTTCTAACTGGTCGGCCGGTATCCGGTCCTTGTTGGCGGCGATCAACTCGTCGACGCCCGGCATCACCTCGCCGGCCAGGATCACGTCGGAACCGACCCGGGCGATGATCTGCGCGCCCTCACAGGGCTTCATCTCGGCCTGGGGTAAATGCTCCCCCGCCGGGCCTCTCCCGGGAGGAGACCAATTTTGAGGAGCCCACTGCTTGGGCCGGACTTCAGTCCCCGGCCACGACTGCGGCCGTGACGCCTGGACCGGCCGGCTCGGTGGACCGGGCACCACGCCGTACTGGGTATTGACCGGCGCCGTCCACTGTGCCGCGGTGATCGCACCCGGACAGACTGCCAGTGCAAGAATTGCAAATTGGAAATTGGAAATTGCAAATTGCAAATTGATTTCCTCCCGCGATGACAAGCGGGCGGATTATAGCGGCAGATTCACTCCGGCCGCAACAGCGATTTGACCTCCCCGAAAATCGCGTCCGGCTGCGTAAGTTCTTTGCCCAACGGGAGATACGCACTTCGGCCGTCCACCACCCTCAGCCGCCCGCCGCTGCGGTCGACCAACCGGCGGATTTGATCCGCCAAAGTGTAGCCGAAAACCACGTACTGGTCCTCTATATGGATCGAGTCGATTTGCCACCGGTGGGCAGCGATACGCAATTCAGCCAGCGCGATCAAACGCTGTACTAACGGGGGGGGCAACCCGAACCGATCTGCCAGCTCCGAGCAAAAATCCGCCAGCTCCGAACGGCTCGACACCCGCGCCAGCCGCCGGTAAAGGTCGATCTTCAGCCGCATGTCGGGAACATAAGAAGGTGGGATGTAGGCCTCGCCCGGCAGGTCGATCTGAACCTCGATCGACTCGGCAGCCGGCAGCCGCTTCAGCCGGCTGACCGCCTGCTGAAGCAGCGAGCAATACAGCTCGTAACCGACCACAGCGATGTGCCCGCTCTGTTCGGTCCCCAGGATATTGCCCGCACCGCGAATCTCCAGGTCGCGCATCGCAATGGCGAACCCCGCGCCCATGTCGCTGAACTCTTCGATCGCGTGGAGCCGCCTGGCGGCAGTCGGCGAAAGGTTCTTGTTGGGGTCGATCAGCAGGTAGCAATACGCCCGGTGCTTGTACCGCCCGACCCTGCCGCGGAGCTGGTGCAGGTCGGCCAGCCCGTAACGGTCCGCCTCGTCGATGAACATTGTGTTGGCGTTGGGGATGTCCAGCCCGCTCTCGACGATCGTGGTCGCCAGCAGCAGGTCGTATCGCCCGCCGACGAAATCGAGCATCACCCGTTCGAGTTGTGTCTCGGGCATCTGTCCGTGAGCGACGGCCAGTTTGGCCTCGGGCACGATCTGCCGGAGCCTGGTGGCAACGGCCTGGATGTCTTGCACGCGATTGTGCACGAAGAATATCTGCCCGCCGCGGCCCAACTCGCGCATCACCGCGTGACGGATCAACTCGCCATCGGACCGGGTCACCCGTGTCTCCACTGCCAGTCGATCTTCCGGCGGCGTCTCCAGGTTCGAGATATCGCGCAGCCCCAACAAGCCCATGTGCAAGGTCCGTGGGATGGGCGTGGCAGTCATCGTTAGCACGTCCACGGTCCGCCGCAGCGCCTTCAACCGCTCCTTTACCTCGACGCCGAACCGCTGCTCCTCGTCGATTATGACCAGCCCCAGGTTATCAAACCGCACGTCCCGCTGGGCCAGCCGGTGGGTGCCGATCACAATGTCGATCGTCCCGCCGGCCAGCCGCTGGACGATGCCCGCCTGCTGCTTTCGGCTGGCGAACCGCGACAGCGCGGCAATCTCGAAGGGGAACTCGGCCATCCGGTCGGTGAACGTGCGGTGGTGCTGCTCGGCCAGGACGGTGGTCGGCACGAGGATCGCCACCTGGTAGCCGGCGTCGACCGCCCGAAATGCCGCCCGCATCGCCACCTCCGTCTTCCCGTATCCCACGTCGCCGCACAGCAGCCGGTCCATCGGCCGCGGCCGGGTCATGTCGGCCTTGACAGCCTCGATGGTGGTCAACTGGTCGTCGGTCTCGTTGTACGGGAACGAGGCGTCGAATTCTTGCTGCCACTGGGTTTCCAGGGCGAAGCTGATCCCGGGCCGCGACGCCCGGACGGCCTGCAACTGGAGCATCTCGGCCGCCAGATCGGTCACCGCCTGCTGGATCTTGTCCTTCTGGCGGTGCCAGGTACGTCCGCCGAGCCGTGCCAGCGTCGGCCGGCTCTTCGATCCGCCCACGTACTTCTGAACCAGGCCGATCTTCGAACTGGGTACGTACAATTTCGTCCGACCGTGGAACTCCAGCACCAGGTGCTCTTCAACCTGGCCGGCCTTTTCCAGCAGCTTCAACCCGCGGTACCGGGCAATGCCGTGCGCCACGTGGACCACCAGGTCGCCCTGGCGCAGCTCGATGAAGCTGTCGATCACCCGTCCCAGCCGTCGCCGGGCGGGCCGCCGCAGATCGGACCGGCGAAACAACTCGCCGCTGCCAAGTAGCACAATCCGCTCAGGCACCAGCCGGAACCCGGTTTGCAGCGACCCGATGGGGAAATGGAGCTTACCTTGCCGGGCCAACTCCGTGCTGCCGAAGACCTCGGCCAGGCGGCGGACCTCCGCTTCCGTCTGACAGATCACGAACACCTCCTGCCCGGCGCCTGCCTCGTCCAACTCGTCGCGGACCCGGTTGATATCGCCGCTGAAGCGCTCGACCGATTCGATCCTGAGCCGGCAGGTCTGCTCCAACGAGCCGGCGGCCACGGCCGAGGCGGTCACCGACGGGAACCGCAGCACCCGCTCGATGGCCGCCCGCACGCTATGAAAATCCTCCGGCCGGTCGAGCCGCTCGAGATACTCGCCACCGCGCTCGTGCAGCTCGCCCGGCTCGATCAGCAGGAACCAGCTCCCCGGAGGCAGGTAATCGGCCAGATGGGCTCGGTCACGGAAGTTCGGCTCCAGGATCGTCACGTCCACCGCATCCAACGTGGCCAGGCTCCGCTGGCTGGAGACCTCGAAGCGGCGGATCGACTCGATCTGGTCGCCGAACAGCTCCACGCGGACCGGGTCGTACCAGTCGGGCGCAAAGATATCGACGATTCCACCCCGCACCGAGAACTCGCCCGGCAACTCGACCGCCGACGTGTTGTGAAACCCGCCCAGGACCAGCCACTCGGAGAGTTCCTCGACGGCCAGCTCACTGCCGGTCCGCAGCGATTGCGTTTGCCGTGTAAGCGAGTCCCCCTCGGGCACCGGCTGCAAAAGGCTCTGAATGCTGGTGACCACCAGCTTCGGCCGATCGCCGCCGAGCAATAACTTCAGCAGACGCACCCGGTCGCCGAATACCTCGTCGTGGACCACCCGCTCGCTGGGCAGCGATTCCCAGGCCGGGAACCGCTCGGGTGTAAGCCGCGTGAAAAGTGCCAGGTCGTCGACCAACTCGTCGATCTGGTCGATCTGCGGACAGACGACTACCAGTGTTGCCGGGGCATGGGCGGCCAGCGCCGCCGCCGCCAGCGCGCACGACGATCCCCAGACCCCGTCCAGAGTCGCCGCATGGCCCCCCTTCAAACTATCGACAATCTGGGCGAAGCCTTCCTGCCGCTCCAGCCGTCCGACCAGTTCAAGCAACCGGTCCGACGCAGTGGTAGCCGCATCGGTACTCGCCATGATCTGGGCGCATTGTAGCCGAGCTACGAAGTGCGGGAAGGGAGACTTGAACTCCCACGGGATATTATCCCACTAGGCCCTCAACCTAGCGCGTCTGCCAATTCCGCCATTCCCGCAACTTCTGTCCTGACGCAGTCTGCGGCCGCAACCAAAGTAGTCAAAAAGGGATTGGGGATTAGGGATTAGAGTCGAGTTCCAATCCCCAATCCCCAATCCCCAATTCCTAAACTCTATCCGGTTTGCGGCGGGCGTCAAGCATCGGTCCGCTTGATCACCAGCACGGTGCGGTCGTTGCGGTCTTCGGCCGCGGCGTGGGCGGCCAGCCGGTTGCGGACCAGCGCGGCCAACCGGTCGGCCGATAGGTTCAGGCGGCCGACGAGCGGCTCGGCCACGCCCGACTCGCCCAGCGGCCGACCTTGGCCGTCTACCGCGCCGCGGACGCCGTCGGTAAACACTACCAGGGCTTCACCAAGCTGTAGCTCGTAGCCGAACTGCTCATAGTCGGTGTCCGGGCTTTCACCCAACGGCGAGGCGGCGCGACTGAGCGACTGCCAGCCGTCCGCGCGGACCACCACCAGCCCGGGCTGGCCGGCCGAGCAATAGCCGACCCGGCCGGTGGCCGTCTCAATCAGGCCGTAGAACAGTGCGGCATACTGGTCGCCTGCCGAGCCGGTCCATAGCGTGAGATTGGTTTGCTTCAGCGCTTGCCGGGCCTCGGAGTAGTACTGGCCGTGGGCGCGCAGGGCGGCTTTCAGCGCCGCGGCCGATATGGCGGCCGGAAGCCCCCGCTCCATGGCGTGGCCAACGGCCACAGCCAGCAGCCCGTCGGGCAGACAGAACCAGTCGTAAAAGTCGCCGCCCACCGCCCCCGACTGGGCGGTCCAACCGGACAGTTCCCAGCCGCGTAGCAGCGGTGAGATGGTGGGAAGCTGATTGCATTGCAGCCGCCCGGCGGCGGCCGCCTGCTTTTTCAATTCCGCGGCGTCGATACCCTCACGCATGAGCATCTCGCGCTCCAGGTCGGCCGCCAGTCGCCCGGCGACCACCTCGAGCACGTTTGTCTGCCGGTCGTCGAAGTCGCGAGTCCGGTTGCAATAGACCCAAAGCGTGCCCAGCAATGTGCTGGGCGTGAAAATGGGTACACAGACGGCCGCCGGAAAATCCTCCGGCACCTTCCAGTACCGCATCAGGTCGGTGTCTCGGATCACAACCGCGTGCCCCAACAAGGCCTCCAGGTCGGCCACCGCGCCCTGCAAAGGCCGGGCGGGCGCGGTCAGCCGATCGAACGGCAGACCCCAGCTCGAACGCAGCTTCAACTCGCTGGTGGACTCGTCGAGCAGGTACAGTGCGGCCGCCTGGCAGCCGACGGCCTCCGCCCCGGCTCGCAGCACCGCTTCCAGCCGCGCGGCCAGGTGCGTCTGTTTATCGGTCCTCTGTTCGTCGGTGTGCAGCACGACCGGGACGCACGCGGCCAGTTCCGCCTCGCGCTGCCAGAGCGCGTGCCGCGTCTGCATCAATTCGCCCAGCATGCCCGACAACGTAGAGGCCAGTGACCGGGCAGTCTCCAGATCGACAGACTTCTGACCGCAACCGCCCGGTCCCGCGCCAACCGGATCGAGCCTGAGGTGCCCGGGAGCAGTTCCGACGCCCGGGTCGACCGGGGCGGACCACCTCAGATCGTTCAGTTGGCTGGGTACCGGGCCGGCAACGTATCGCAACGACCAGCCGGTCGTCTGCTGAAAGGCCCTCAGCACCTCGGGCAGGCTGCCATGGGGACTGTCCCAATTTTCGCGCAGCGAAAATGGGACTGTCCCCTTCCGGGAGTTCGCTTCGGTATACAGCTTCAGGTTGTTCGTGCTGGACATACGTAGCACAGGCTTCCAACCTGTGAATAGGCAAATAGGCACCACAGGCAGGATGCCTGTGCTACCGGGACGGCTTACGCAGCCTGCCCAGTATCCGTAATCGACATATTTTAACATCGGCCGATTTGGCCCTTGACGTGAGCCGGAAATAAGAGGCCAGGGCCGACGCCAGCGGGCAGCCGGCGCAGGCCCTGCAGCGATACACACGTTTGGTCACCCGCACATTGCCACGTTGTTCGGGCTTGGTCTTTTCGAGCAACACATTAACATAGTGTGTTGATCCTAGGGGCTCTCGGGAGGCTTGGACCGGCTGATGCCACCAGTGGTGATTGATCTTCGTAGTGCCGAGGACGTGCGCGATGTGGTGCACCGGGCGGTTCAGGCCCTTGTCGAGGGACAGTTGGTCGCCTTTCCGACCGAGACGGTCTACGGGTTGGCTGCCAGCGTCTTGGACGCCCGGGCCGTGGCACGACTGCTCGAGGTGAAGGGTCGCCTGGCGGGACATCCGCTCACGCTGGCCATCAAGAGTGCCGATGAGGCGCGGGACTATGTCCCCGACATGAGTCAGCTTGCCCAGCGCTTGGCCCGGCGATGTTGGCCCGGTCCAGTTACATTGGTGGTCGACGATTTCCACGCGGAAAGCCTCGTCCGGCGGCTCCCCACCGAGGTCCAGCAGGCCGTCTCACCCGAGCGGACCGTGGGACTTCGCGTGCCGGGGCACCAAGTGGTCCTCGACGTGTTGCGGATGCTGGCCGGTCCGCTGGCACTCAGCAGTGCCAACCGCCGCGGCCAGCCCGAGGCGATCAATGCCCAGGACGTGATCGACGCCTTCGGCCAGCAGATCGAAATGGTCCTGGACGACGGCCCGTGCCGCTTCGGACAGCCGTCGTCCGTGGTACGGGTAACGGACAACCAGTACGAAATCCTTCGCCACGGCGTGGTGTCCGAGAAGACCTTGCGACGGCTCTCCAGTATGATGGTGTTGTTGGTGTGCACGGGCAATACGTGTCGCAGCCCAATGGCGGAAGTCTTCTGCCGCGAGATGCTCTCCAGGCGGCTGGGCTGCTCGATTGACGAAGTGGACCAGCGAGTGATTGTGGCTTCGGCCGGCACCGCCGCCGTGATGGGCGGTCGGGCCAGTGCCCTGGCCGTCCAGACGTTGTCCGAGAAGGGATTGGATTTGAGCGACCACCAGACGCAGCCGCTAAGTGAATCGCTGGTGCGGCACGCCGACGTGATCTACACTATGATCCAGTCCCATCGGGAGGCAATCGTGGCCAAGTGGCCGGGCGCGGCCGAGCGGACCCGGTTGCTGTCTGCCGACGGCTCGGATATAGCAGACCCGATCGGAGGCCCCTTGGAGCGCTATCAGCGTTGCGCCGCCCAAATCCGTGCAGAACTGAAAAACCGGTTGGACGAATTGGAGTTGTGACAATCAATAGGGATTAGGGATTGGGGTCAAGTTCCAATCCCCAATCCCTAATCCCCAATCCCCAATCCCTCCCATGCGTATTGCAGTCGGCAGCGACCATCGTGGTTATCCGATTCGTCCGAAGGTCGTCGAGTTGCTTCAGCGACTCGGCCACGAGGTAGAGGACATTGGAACGTTCAGCAGCGAGGCGGTCGACTATCCCGACATTGCCGCACAGGTTGGCGAGAAGGTCAGCCGTGGCGAGGTGGACCGAGGGATCCTGGTGTGCAAGACGGGGCTGGGGATGTGCATTGCGGCGAACAAGTTTCGCGGGGTCCGCGCCGCCCCTTGCCACGACGACCTGACGGCCGAGATGAGCCGCCGGCATAATGATACGAACATTCTGTGCCTCTCGGCCGACCTGCTGGGCGAACGGCTGATCGACCGAATGATTGAGCTCTGGCTCTCGACCCCCTTCGAGGGCGGCCGCCACGCCCGACGTGTCAAAAAAATCAGTGAACTGGAGCGACTGAGTTCTGAATGATGAATGATGAATGATGAATATTGCGGTCGTAACGGTTCTGGGACGGGAAATTTCAAGGAACTGCCTGCTTCGGCAGCGCAGGCACTTGGAAAATCCGGCGATTCTTGTTAAGGTCGAAAGTTGAGGGGTAACCCGTCGCTACCATCAATGCCGGCCGCGGATCGTAAGTTAAGGGTAACCGTTCCATGTTCAATACGCATCGTCCCAAACCCGACGAGGTCGAACAACTCATGCGGAATGCTGAGTTGCGCGACGAGTTGGAACGCTACTTTGATGAATCGATCAGCCGGGTGAACATTCAGCACTTGACCCTGGCGGCCGAAAACGAATTCCTGGCCTGCATGTTGGCCTGGGAACAGGCGCCGGTGTTGCCGATCTACCGGTGGTTCGATCCGGAGTTGCGGCCGCCTCGGCCCGACGCGCTGTGCAATGAAGATCTGCACGGCATCCTTTGGGATGTGATCCGCAGGCTGTTCCAGCAGCGGATTGTGCTGGACTTCACCGACCACCTGGACGATCGCCAGTTGTACTGCACGATCTTCCGCGACATCCTGCCGGCCCGGGAAAAGAAACTCGACTGGCCGAACAACTATCTGCATTGGGACTGCACCGGCCCGAGTAGCGATCCCGAGGTCTGGCTCCGCTACTACGCCAGCGAGGAGGAGCGGCAGGATTGGGCGGAGACCTACCATCAGCCGCTGCCGCCTTCTGCGTTGCCTCCCCACCCCCGAGACCTCCCCCACGAGCCATAGGAGTTAGTGGATAGTGGATAGTGGTTAGTGGATAGTGGTTAGTGGTTAGCCCCGGCGGCCGAACGGTACAATTGACCTGTGGCCGGCTCGTAGGCTATCCTTGGACTAGGCTATCCTTGGACAATGAGCGACTCGCTCGGAGAGGACATTTTCAAACACTTTTTCACAGGTGGAGGTGATCCCATGTCAGATCGGTACGTCGCACGCACTACACGTTGGGTTCTGGTGGTGGCAGTCATCGGGGTGGTGTCGGTCGCAGGGCTGACGGCCCGGCCGGCCGTGGCGGGCAAACTCGAAAAGCTCGATACCTCGCTGAAACTCATCCCCCACGATGCCGCATTCTACAGCTCGATGCTGCGGAACAAGGAGCAGATCGAGGCAATCAATGGCAGTCGGGCGTGGGCGAAGCTCAATGGAATGCCCATTGTCCAGATGGGCAAGGCGCTGTGGGCCATGCAGGCCGCCAATCCCGAAAGCGTGCCCGGAAAAATCCAGGCCGCACTCGACGATCCCCAGAACCGCGAGTTGATCGAGTTGGTCTGCGACATGTTCTCCGACGAGGTCTTCTTCTACGGCGACACGAGCTTCGCAGACTTCCTGGAACTGGCGCAGCAGATCGCCGGTGACATGCGCTACGGACCCACCATGATGCAGTTGGCCGGCCAAGCGAAAGGGATCGATCAAAACGAACTTCAGATCAAGCTGCTCTTGGCCGTGCTCTCGGAAAACCTCGATCTCGTCAAGGTCCCCAACATGGTCGTGGGGTTCAAACTCAGTGACACCGATCGGGCAAGCGAGCTGTTGGATGAGCTTGGAGAGTGGGTAACCACCGTGGAGGAGGCCAAGAAACGGGCGGCCACCGCACTTGGGTCCAAGCAAAAGATAAAGGACCGCTTCAAGAGGACCAAAATCGCCGGCCACCAGTACCTGGTCCTCTCGCTCGACGGCCAGATGATCCCCTGGAACAAGCTCAATGTGGAGGAACTCGAAGAAAAGGGAATCGATAAGGAAGACGTCGATAAGGTAATCACCAAGCTGAAGAAGTTGCCTCTGGTGATCGCCTTGGGCATACGCGACGATTACCTGCTGCTTTCGATTGGCTCGTCAACCAAATGCCTGGCCAGGCTGGGCAAGGGCAAACGACTGGTCGATCAGCCGGAGTTTGCACCGCTGGAGAAATTCACCGATAAGCGGCTGGCGTCCATCGGCTACCTCAGCAAAGCGATGAGCGCCCGAGTGAACAACAGCAAGCAGGAGATCGACAAGCTGCTGGAGGCGGTCGACGACCTGTTGCCGCTCAGCGAGTTGAAACCTGAGCAGAAGGCCCAGATTCGCAAGGACGCCGCCGCACTGGCCGAGGGCCTCAAGAAGCTGGTCCCCGAGCCCGGTCCCGTCATGACGCTGAGCTTTCTGACCGATCAGGGAATCGAGGGCTATCAGTACAACTGGAGCGAGTGCCCGCAGTTGGACGGCTCGAAACCGCTGCCGATCCTGGAGCACTTGGGGGGTAATCCGCTTCTATACTCAGCACGGGCGAAGTATGAGGTTTTACTCGTGTGTCTGAAGGATGTGGGCGCGGCCGGGGGCCGGGATTTCCGGGGGGCATGAAGCAGTACGAGTTGCGCTTCTCTGTTGGCGGTTCCATTTTGGCTTCAAAGC
>JAUWHT010000230.1 GCA_030605745.1 Pirellulales bacterium
GCTTTGAAGCCAAAATGGAACCGCCAACAGAGAAGCGCAACTCGTACTGCTTCATGCCCCCCGGAAATCCCGGCCCCCGGCCGCGCCCACATCCTTCAGACACACGAGTAAAACCTCATACTTCGCCCGTGCTGAGTATACACGGACGGGCCGCCGCCCGGCCCGGAGGACCTGGTCCGTGAGCACGCCTTAAATGGCCACCCGGTCACATTGGGCGACGGCCGGCAGTGGACGGTCCCGATTGTCCGCGGGGTCCAGGAGCAAGACGACCAACTCGTCGGTTACGCGAACGTGCCGCGAACGGTCGATTGGGACGAGACGGGCAAGCGGATCGTCGGCGAAGTGGTGCCGCAGTACGAGGACCTCTGGGCCGCGGCCACAAAATGGTTCGACGCTAAAACCGCGGCCGACCTGACCGAGGGCGCGGCGATGCTCGAGGACGTGATCACCGCCGAGGTCGCCCTGTGCGGCATCCGCACGAACTACCGCATTGACAAGGCCGAGGTCGGCCTGCTCAAGCTGCTCGACGACGTCACAGAATGGGCCGTCTGCGACGCGATGATCGACTGGCCAAGCTGGCAGACATTCCTCAAAAAAAAACGGGCACAAGGTACCTCGTCTACCGCCGCTGGGCCGCCGGCCGGCACCCCGGCTACCGACCAACCCTAGCCGACCTGCTCGCACTAAGCCTGGGCCTCGGCGAACCTGACCCAATCGTCCTGCAAAATTACCAGATCCACCGGTAAAAAGTGGAGAGTGGATAGTGGAGAGTGGATAGTTTTCTAACCACTCTCCACTCTCCACTCTCCACTATCCACTATCCACTCTCCACTATCCACTATCCACTACCCCTGCCATGTCCAAGATCACCGTAGAGATGACGGCCGACGAGGCCAAGGTGCTCCGGGCCTTTCAGAAGGCCACAGAGGCGGCCAAGAAATTCACAGGTGGGCTGGGCGAAACGGCGCGGAAGGCAAAAGAGGCGGCCGAGAAAGAGAAAGAACTCGGACGCGCAGCCAAACAGGTCTTGGCAGAAATCCGCACGCCGCAGGAACGCTACAACCGGCAACTCGAAAAACTAAAAACCCTACTTCAGGCTGGCAAAATCAATCAAAACCAATACGGCCGAGCAGCCAAACTGGCTGGAGACAAGTTGCGGGAGGCGGGGCGGGCAGGCAAAAAAGCGGGCACAACTGCGGGCAAGGCATTTAACCCGGGGATCTTGAAAAAGTATGCGGGATTGCTCGCAGGAGGGACAGGAATTCTCAGCATCGCTGGCGCATTCGCCGCGGTCATCAAGTGCGCACGAGCAGCGCAGGAGGAGATCAAGGGTGTTGCTGCCCAATTGCGCGAGACTTATGACGGGATGAAAGAGCTTTGGCAGGTCAGTGAGAGCAAGGAAGTCTATCGATCAATTAGTGCACGAACAAAACTTGCTGCGGCTCAAGAGGGCATTGACCAACCGACCGTTCAGAAGTTGGCTTTTAACCTGAAGTCCCTGAGCAGGCTCGAAGCTCTACCCGCAATTATTAAGTCGGCTCGTTTCATGGACCCCGCAATCGCCGCAAAATTCTATACAACTTTGAGTAGCTCAACAACGTGGGGCCGTGAAATTGGAACGCCTGGACAGGTCCTCTCGGGCCTGGTTGCCGGTGCCGGCAAGTCCGCGTTCGCCACCGGGGAAACGGCACAATGGGCCGGGCGAGTTGCCCCTACGATGAAGAATTTGGGCGCTACGCCGGCAGAGATTTTGGGTGTAGGGGCGGCAATATCCACTCCCGCGCAAAAACCCGAGATTCTCGGCACTTACATGTTTGCTCTTGAAAAACAGCTATCAAATTACATTCAAAAACTGACCGATGAGGGACTGGAAGCACCGAAGGGCATCATACCCACTTTCGAGGCATTGATGGCCGATCCGGAAGCACGTCGCCGCGCGATGGGTGAATTGCGATTCAAACGGGCGGCGATCGCCTTGGAAAAGGCGCTCCCAGAGGCCAAGCGCTACACAGAGGAGATCGCCGTCGCGTTCGGCAGCGAGGAAGAGTTCAAGCGCAAAATCGATGTCCCCCGCGAGTTGTCGATACAACAACGCACACGTATTGCGGAAATGCAGAAACAGGTGGGGCTGGAAGAATTGGCTATCAAGCAAACGGAGCTAAACACCGCGATCGAGCGAAATAAGGCACTGGCCGGATTTGCAAGGAAAAGTATTACTATCGAGTCCGCCTGGGAAAGCGCCCTCCAAACGGGTGCAACGTTCGGAATGGTGGAGAATGCTACCAGAGCGGCGCGTCAACGTTACGTTGAAAACATGCACCGATGGTTTCCCAAGGTGTATGAAAAACACATCGCGGATGTTGTTCCCAAAAAATTGGTGAAACCGGCGCCTAGCATAGGCATGTCAGGACCAGGAGTGATTGATCTCTCAAGGCCAATGGTGCCTGATGTGCCTAGATATCTGCCTGCGGAATTGCAAAAAGCGTTTTCGGAAGCCATGAACTCGGTAGTCGAAAAGTCGATTGGCCGACGGCACGGATACACACCAGCACCCGCCGCCGCGGCGCCTTTGGCACCTCCACGACAACCGCCGCACTTGATGGAGCAACCAACAACCAAACCTTTTCTTGGACAAGCAGATGAGGAGGCACCTAAACAGACAGCAGTCTTGGGGAAGATTCACGAGCAGTTGGGGCAATTGAATGAAAGATTGAATACTACCCCACATACCAACCGCACACTCGGCCGGCCCGACGAAGACCGGTAAGAAATAGTGGAGAGTGGAGAGATGAATGTCATAGAAATGACCGGCGATGAAACCTGTATCTTGCGATCCCTTCGGCGGACGCGCCAAAACGTCGCCCGCTACGAGGCACAGATGAAACGCAAGTCGAAAAAGATCAACAAGCGATCGAATGACGAAGCACGAATGACGAAACCCCTTGCCCCTGACCACTATCCACTATCCACTATCCACTAACAACTACCCATGGCCTCCATCGGCAGCATTTCCTGCACGTTCGTTCGCGGCGCGATCCCGGCGTGGAAGGAGCGCAGTGAGAAGTGGCAGGTGGCCGGGCTGGATGGTTATGGCGTCGCACTGTTGGGCGCCGGCGATTCGGAGTTCTCCCTCCAGGCAGTGTTTTACTCGAACAACTCAGGCGTGAATCTTTGGGCCACCTCGCTGCAAGCCCTGCAAGGGAGCATAGTCACGATCATCAACGACCACGGCGACACGAATATCAGGTGTTTCCTCGACAAAGTGGGCACCCCGACCAAAACAGCCGCCTACATGCCCGGCACAGGCGTCACGCTGAGAGGGGAGATCCCGATTGAAGCCACGATAGTGTAGTGGAGAGTGGATAGTGGATAGTGGATAGTTTTCTGACCACTGACCACTGACTACTCTCCACTAACCACTCTCCACTAACCACTCTCCACTAACCATGATCACCAGCTACCAGACAACCCGGCTCGGCAACGTTACGACGGTCACTGTGACCAGCGACCTGTCGGGGACGGTCTATTACCACTGGTACATTGACGGGGCCTACGTGGCTTCGACGAGCGTGCCGATGCGGGCCTTCCACCTGGCCGACGGCGACCAGGTGCGGATCGAGGTGATCGACACAAACGACCCGGCGTTCGATCCGATCGCGGGCGCACCGACCGGCTGGCCGGCCAGACGCACGATCTGGTGGGTCCGCTCGGTCGACGCGGACGTCGAGCAGTACCGGGTCGAGCAGAAGAAGGACGCCGGCGACTGGTCGGCCGTGGCCACGGTGTTCGCCGTCGACGGCCAGTGGAGTTACCGGCTGCTGAGCGATCGGCTCTGCGACCTGGCCGATTACACCTGGCGGGTCGTGCCGGTCGACGCAGCGGGAAACGACGGCACGCCGATCGAGATCGGCCCCGAGACGATCGTCCGCACCCCCGATGCACCGAATTTCGCCATAAGTTTCGACGAGAACACCACCAAAGTCACCTTTAGTAGTGGAAAGTGAAGAGTGGATAGTGGATAGTTTTCTGACCACTCTCCACTCTTCACTCTCCACTGACCACTCTCCCCCATGCCTGCTATCGCAACACGAGCCGACGCCCTGCGACTGATGGCCTGGCCGCTTTCGGTGACCGGGACTTGCGATCCCGACGTCACGGGCAAGTATCAACTGGTCGGTGAGTACACCAACCATTCGTGCTATCGCCGCGGCTCGGATGACTGGTACATCTGGCTGTTCCCCCCAATGCCGCCACCGCCTAGATGGATCATCAGCACGTCCCCGGGCTTGTTCGGCGAAGCCTGGTTCTACAGCTTGAGTCTTCATGGCCAATACGCACCCTACGGATCGGCTTCGGGTACGCCTGTCGTCTCGCTCGGCGAGGTTCGGCACCTGGTCGCCGTGGGCACGATCCCCGGCGTGGTGCTCTTGGCAGCAGCCGGTCGCAACGGCCCCGCCGCAGGCGGGCTGCGGAGCACCGGCGACGGCACACTTTTGAGTTGGCAGGCACCCGGGTCTTCGACTTACGGTACGTCGGTCGATTGCTCGTCCGACGGGTTCTACCTGCTCGAAGATGGCGAGGACCTGAATAAGTGGATACGTGTACAGGTGTACATGGCCCACCTAACGCCCGGGCCGGCCGAGGCGAAGGTCTACCTGGCCGATCGGTTCACAAACGCCATCGGCCACCTTGATGTAACGGCGGCCGAGGCCCAAAGCGGTGACGTTCTATCCTGGATGGTCACCATGCTGAACGCCGGCGACCGCGTGCTGGAAAACATCCTGGTCTGGATAACCAGCGGCCGGCTCAATCTGGCCACACTCACACTCGACGAATTGACCGCGCTTACGCTCGACGAACTGAGCGAATTGGACCTGGCTCTGCGGCTGGAAATTTCCAAGGACGATTCAACCTGGGTCGGCCCGGCCGACGAACTGTCCGCCTTGCGGTTCGACCCGCTGCAACCTGCCGAGGACCACATACTGCACCTGCGACGGACCGTACCGGCCGGCGACCCGCCGGACCCCGAGATCCTCAACACAATCGCATGCGCCTACGACGCGCGATATTTGAGTGGATAGTGGATAGTGGATAGTTTTCCGACCACTGACCACTTTCCACTGACCACTGATTACTCTCCACTCTCCACTCTCCACTCTCCACTCTCCACTCTCCACTCTCCACTCTCCACTACCATGATCATCGACTACAAAGGCATCAACGTACTCGATCCGCACCCGACCGGCGCGGGTGGCGACCTGCTGATCGCCGATCTGAAGGAACTGGCCGATCGGGCCGGGCCGGTCCATTCGGCCGCGGCGGACCCCACGGTCAACGACGACAGCGCCGGCACGGCCGGGAACGGCAAGTTCTACGTATGGTCGAAATGGCTCAACATCAGCAATGGCGGGGCGTTCGTTTGTCTCAGCGCCACGCCGACGGCAGCCGTGTGGGTCAAAGGCATGAGTGTTTTGGCCAACGACGCCACACCACAACTTGGCGGCGACTTGGACATGAACGCCCATAACATCCAGGGCGTCACTCCGACTGAGATGGGCTGTCTGTCCTGTGTCAACGCCCCGATACAAGACCAAATCGGTCGAACAGCCAAGCCGGCCGGCATGGCGCGCATAGTGTCGGTCAGGACGTTGGGCACGTTGTCGATGAATGTCAAAACCACCACCGGCTACGCCGCCGCACGGTGGTGGGACGGATCCGTTTCCGTGCACGGTACGGGTGTGCCGGCCAATAGCATCACGATGTCCAAGGCCGTGCCCGCATCCGGCAACTGGAGTAAGTCGGCTCCGAAAGAAATCTTCGCCTGGAGTTGCACATCTGGTAACGCAACGCAGAGTGGCGATTTGACGTATTTCCATTTCAGCAACAACAGCCTGACATCCCTTGATGTGTCCGACTTGACCGCACTGACACATCTCTACTGCCAAAGCAATAGCCTGACTTCATTGGACGTGTCCAACTTGACCGCACTGACGAATCTCTACTGCTACAGCAATAGCCTGACATCGCTACGAGCGGTGGATGTGGTTTTGTCATACAACTACTACAGTTATAGAGGCTCAAACATTTCGTCTAACAGTCTCAATGCGGCTGCCCTGGACCAGTTCTACACCGACCTGGGCGTGGACGTTGGCGCGACCGGCATAATCGACGTGTCGACCAACCCCGGCACGACGGGCGACGATCCGTCAATCGCCACGGCCAAGGGTTATACCATTATAGGGAGCTAAGAACGATGCGGTACTTCAACACATCAAGCTATCTGATTGCGATGAACGCTAAGGTCGGCTGCTCGACAGTTGCCCGGGCGGTGATCCGCGACTTCTATCCGGAAGTCGAGGCCAAAATCCAATCCGCTCATTACCCGGCAAACAAAGGGCCGGAAAACACGCAATGGCAGATGCTCTGCCCGAGCACGGATTTTCCGGAGGCGACTGTACTACTACTGGTCCGCAATCCAGCAGAACGGTTCCGTTCGGCAATGGCTCAACTGCAACTGACGGACGTGGGCGCCGTGCTCGATTCGTTGGAAGGGAACGAAACGACAATCCAAGGCCCACGCGGAAACTCGTTCAAGGCGCGAGACAACATGCACTTCTGGCCGCAGTTCGGCTACACGAAGCACGGACAAACCACCAAGCTCTACCGGTTCCCGGACCATCTTGACAATTTGGCCGTCGACGCCGGACTGTCACTGCCGCTGCCAACAATCAACGAGGCGACGCACCCGAAACCCGACCTGACAACCGAACAAGAGGGCCGGGTGCGAGCGTATTACGCGGCCGACGTGACGATGTTCGGGTCGATCACGGCGCCCGGGCAGGAGCACGAGCCTTACGTCGATCCTGAACAAGCGGCCCGACTACTGGCCGAGGCCAAGGCAGAAGCGCTCGGCCGGCTCGAACATCAGGCCGCCTTGGCCGGCGAGCAGGGCGTTCTTGTGAATGAACATCGGATGCGAACGGCGAAAGATGCGAGGCAAAACTACCTTGAAGCCCTGACACTGGCCCAAGCCCTGCCGGACGAGGCCCCGTGCCCGCTGTGGGACGCGGATGGCCAGAAGATCGAACTGACGGCAGCCGAAGCCCGGACGCTCATCCAGCAATACGCTATCGCCGCGGCCACCGGCGCCACGGAGTACTACGAAACCAAGGAAGCAATTGAAAAGTGGAGAGTGGAGAGTGGAGAGTGGAGAGGTCGCGGTAGGGACCGCCCTTGCGGGCGGCCCCCCGCACAGATCCGTACGTGAAGAACTACCTCATACGGCTCCTACCTTGGGTTGGTGACGATCAAACGCTGGCCAGGATAAGGATGCAGTATCCGGACACTCGGAATC
>JAUWHT010000411.1 GCA_030605745.1 Pirellulales bacterium
GCTTTGAAGCCAAAATGGAACCGCCAACAGAGAAGCGCAACTCGTACTGCTTCATGCCCCCCGGAAATCCCGGCCCCCGGCCGCGCCCACATCCTTCAGACACACGAGTAAAACCTCATACTTCGCCCGTGCTGAGTATAAGAATGATCGCTCATGGGTAACACTTCGGCACGGCCGAAGGCCCATCAAGCGGTTGCGTGAACGGTTACCAAATTGCAAAGTCACATCTTCCACCTGCCAATTTTCAATTCTCAATTGCCAATTTGCAATTTGCAATCTCCCAGGCTTCTTCACTTCGCTTGCCACCCAACACCGTTCCAAGGCCTTTGCCCCTCCCTGGTCTTCTCAGTGGCCCCGTGAACGCTTACCGCAAATCTAATGAGCGCTGGTCACTGGTCACTGAAGTGACCAGCCCTTGTTGAGCAATTGGCATGAGGGCTGGTCATGAGGGCTGGTCATGAGGGCTGGTCACTTTAGTGACCAGTTTTTCGGCCCTGGTACCTCTTATACGGAACCCCATCCAAAAACGCCCCCAACTCCAGTGACCTTTGGACCCCCGCCTCCAGTTCGACATTCACCCGGGTATGAGGATACTCCTGCCAATCCTGGCAAACCCCGTGCCTGACGCCTTGTGTCAACGTGTACCGATAGGCTCGGCGACATTGCTTTTCGTCGCGGATGCAGCCGTCGAAGTAATCCTGATGTCCCCGGTCTTCCCAGAACGGGACCCGCCGCTCGGGCAGTAGGTCGTTGACCAACTTGGCCACCGAGCCGTGGATCTTTCGCATCATCGGGCCGAGCTTGTCTCCCGTCTTGCAGTAGCCCAAAACGTGGTAGTGGTTGTCCACCAACGAGGTCACCCACGGCGTGAACAGGGCTTGTTTCGTATAGAACTCGAAACGGTCCCAAAAGACTGTCTTTGCCCGCTCGGATGCAAATGCCGGGAAGCGGTCCCGGCACCTGGCGGTGATGAAATACACCTGGTTATCCCGGTACCAATGCTCGAAACGGTGTTGGCCTTTGTAGAACGGGCCCGATGAGTGTTTGGTTTTGTGGGTCCAGGTGGTCATGGGACCTCCTTCTGTAAATACTGGTCACTGAATACTGGTCACTGAAGTGACCAGCCCTCAAAGCGACCAGTTGGCACAAGGGCTGGTCACTTCAGTGACCAGTGAGTGAGCATAAGGACTGGTCACTTCAGTGACCAGCACCCCCCATGTGCCGGCAACGGCCCAGCGACATCAGCGCCAGCGCGGTGCCGTATTGCTGGTGGTAGTCGTACAGCGGGAAGTCCCACCAGGAACCGTCCTTCTCCTGCAAGCGAAGCAGCACGTGTGCCAGTTGATCCTGGTACACCGGTCGCTGGTCGGCGGGAAGCTGCTCGATGCACAGTGCCGCGTAGTAGTGGCCGTAGTAGAAGAAATAACCGGCCACGGAGAACCACGATTCGTGAGGCACCGGCCGCTTGCGGCCAATATCCAGCCACAAGTTGCGGGCGAACAGCCGGTCGAGCCAGGTCTTCATCACGGCGTCGGTCACCAGCTCGTCGTCCCAGAGCCGCATGGCCAGGTTGCACACCTGCGAGCGTCCCAGGCTGCCGCCGGGTCGGTTGATCGGATGCATTGGCCGATACTTAAGCGACTCGCTGTAGCAATAGCTGAAATCGGGCTTGCGCTGCCGGCAGATCGACGCCGTAGCCCGATCGATCAGGCGGTCCGGCACGTCGATGCCGGCCCGGCGCGATTCGTCCAGCGCCACGAGCACGGTGCCGGTCACGAAACAGATCGACGAGCCGCTGGGTTTTTTTGTACGGGCGTTATGGTCATAATAGGCCCAGCCGCCGTCGACACATTCGTAACGTTCCAGCATTCCGATCTGCTGTTCGATTAGCCGGCGGATTTTTCGGTGCCGCTGCTGATCGCCGGGCAAGCGGTCGAGCATCCGTACCAGGGCCTGGACGGCGTAGGCGTGGCCCCAATTATTATAAATTGCCCCCGACGTGGCGCGGCGGAGCTTCGGCAGGTGCTCGAACATCCATGCCTCGCCGCGGTCAATCGCCTGCGAGACCTGGGGAGCATCCCCGCCCGTCTCGATCAGCGCCGAGATGCACAGCGAAGTGACCGCGGCGCGGAACGCGTGATGGGCCCCAGGTACCGGCGCGTAGATATTCAGATCCTTGGTATTATGGGCCGAACCCCAGGAGCCGTTGCGGTTCTGCCGCTCAAGCAGGAACTCGACACCGCGGTGGATTGCCCCGTCGATGGACTCGGCCGATGGTGCCGCCACAGGTTTGGGACGTGGGCCGGCCGGTTTGTCCGCACCGAGCCAAAGCGGCGTAAGCATCAGCACCAGGACAACCGGCCAGGGACAGCACGTGTGCATTTACGGCTACTTCTTTTTTGAGCGTTCCAGCAGGATCTTGTCGCCTTCGGAAAGGCCCTTGAGGATCTCGACTTTCTTGTCTGTCCGCTTGCCCACCGTCACATATTGCTTCTTCGGCTTGCCGTCCTTGTCCAGCAGATAGACGTAGTGCTTCTGGTCGTCCAACTCGTCGGTCGAGACGCATTTTGGGGGAACCGTAATGGCGTGTTTCTTCAGATAGGGAACCAGCTTTACCTTGCAGGTCATACCGGGCATCAGGTCCTCGGCCTTCCGGTCCAGTTCGACAGTAATCCGTGCGTCGAACTTCCCGGAACTTACCGGGACGGGGGCCACGCGATCGACGATGGCCGTGAGCTTCAGGTCCGGATAGCCGGTGGGTTGAACGATGCCCTTGCTGCCGGCGCGGACGTACTGGAGCTGCTTTTCCGGGATGGTCGCCCGGACGTGCATTGGCCGCGACTTGACGATGGTCATGAACACCTCGCCGGCCGAGAGGCTTCCGCCGCGGCGCAGATCGTTGGCCTTGGAATCAGCGCTGCTGAACTTGCCGCGCGTGCACTTGCCGTAATACACCACGCCGGCGGCGGGCGCTTTGACGATCATGGCGGCCCGGTCGGCCAGCAGCTTCTTCAGTTTCTCCTCGGACCTCGCCCGCTTGATTTTCATCTTCTCCAGTTCCAGGCGTTGTTTTCTGAGCGCCAGCGGAAGCGCAACCTTGGCCTTGTTCCACTGCAAATCGCAGCGCTGCGCCGACTCCTTAACGCTTTCGTCCCGGCGAGGAAGCTCGAACTTCAGCGCCCGGTCGTGTCCGATCTTGGCCGATTCAAGGTAGAACTTCGCCTGCTCCAGCGAGTTGCGTGCCCGCTTTAGGATGATCTCCTCCGTCTCTTCGGTCAGGTCGTCGGCCTTGTACATCTTTTCGAGTTGGCGGAGTTCCTCCTCCTCGTACTCCACCCGCTGCCTGGCCCGTTCAAGCATGTGGTGTGCGCTCTTCAGCGCCAGGGGACGGCCCACCTTGAAATAGAACTTTGAGTCCTCTTTGGCCACGCGGCCGGCACGCTGGCTTGCTTGCAGATCCAGCGGGGTAGACTTCCCGAGCAATTGCAACTGCTGCTGGGCCTGCTTCAGCGCCAGGTCGGCCAACTTCTGCTGTGTGCGGAGATCGGCGATCGCCTTGTCGATCTTCTCTAAATCCAGTGTCACCAGCAGATCGCCCCGGTTGACCCGCGCACCGTGCTCGACCGCGCCGAGCACCGAGAAGTCGGACCACGTCTTGGGCCGCAGAACCACCTCGGTCATTGTCTGGCCCTCGAAGACGCCGTCCAATTTGATCTGGATCTTAAACGGCCCTTTTTCGACGGTATGCGTCGGCGGCTTGGGTTCCTCGGTTTGTTTGGTCTCTGCGGTTTGTTTGGCTTGCGAAACCTTTTTGGGTTTCCCGGCCTCTTCCGGTGTTTCGGCGGCGGCAAAACCCGGATTGCCGGCCAGTAGGGCCAGGACAAGAAGACACAAAGCGGAGCGGCAGATGCAGCGTTTCATTCGGTCGTATCCTCCCGGGGGCGTTGCCATCGATGCGGTCAACGGATCAGACCATTTTACTTCATGCCAGCCAATTAGCCCCTTCTTACTATACTATCCTATTCAGCGCGTCGCGGATCCGGCACATCCATTTACCAACAGCCGGGGGACAACGTCCCGCGGGTCATCCCGCCACGCGTTGCGTGCCGGCTATTGCTGGCTACTCATATCTAACATACCAGCCAAACATCTTCCCGGCTACCACTCGACGGAGATGGCCGCGGTGGTCATTCCGGCGCCGACGGAGCAGAGAACCAGTTTATCGCCCCGTTCGAGGCTCCCTTGGATCTCGACTAGTGCCAAGGGGATACTGGCGCTGGACGTGTTTCCGACGTGGTCCACGTTGAGATAGAAGCGATCGAACGCCACACCGCTTCGTTTGGCCGCCGCTTTGAGTATTCTTCCGTTGGCCTGGTGTGGGATGATCCAGCGGGTTTCGTCCGCAGTCCAGCCGGTGTTGGCGATGGCCTGACGGATAACGTTGGTAAAACTGTCGGTGGCCAGACGGAACAAGGCGGGCCCGTCCAGCCGAATCCAGGGGTCGACGTTTCCCCGGCCGTTGGTCACCATGTAGCCGGGCGCCTCGCGTCGGGCCATGTGCAGCCCTCGTGGGTCGGAGCCGAGCAGCACTTGTCGGATTCGATGCCCGCCGTTGCCCGCTGAAACGATCGCCGCCCCGGCACCGTCGCCAAAAATAAAGTAGGCGTCACGATCCGAGTCGTCCAGCAACTGCGACTGCATGTCCACACCGACGGTGAGTACGTGCCGGGCCATCCCCGAGAGGATCATTCCCTGGGCCATCGACACCGCGTAAAGCCAGCCCGAGCAAGCTGCGTTTATGTCGAACGCAGGAACTGACCGCAGACTGAGCCGATCCTGTAGGATGCAGGCGGTCGACGGCATTGCTACGTCGGGCGTGGTGGTGGAAAGGATGATCGCGTCGATGTCTTTGGTGGCGATTCCCGAGTTGCGAATCGCTTCCAACGACGCCTTGAACGCCATGTTCGACGGCTTCTCGTCGTCGTCGGCCCAGCGGCGCTCGCGAATGCCGGTCACCTGGTAGACGTACTGCTCGGAGATTTCCGGGAAGCCTTTGACTAGTTCGGCATTGGTCACCACGCGCGGAGGCAGGTAGCCACCGATGCCCGAGATCACCATCCCTTCCGCCTGATCGCTGCTGCTGTCGGCGGCGGGTGTTGCTTTGTGTCGGACGGATGCTTTCTCGCTGCCTACGGCGGGTGGGATCCAGTCCCTCATGGCCGGATCGGAGGTCTCGATCTCGAGGATCGGTTCGCTCAGTGAAACCGTTTCGCCTTCCAAATGGAACAGTCGAATGACCATTCCGTCGCAAGGTGACTCGAAATCGAAGACCGACTTCGCGCTATCCACTTGTGCCAGGACCTGCCCCTTCCGAAAACGGTCGCCCTCGGACACGTACCATTCGATGATGGTTGCTTCGGTCTCGGCCGCGCCCTGGGCAGGCAGATACAGGGACATCCTGAAATGTGTTCCGTCCATTACGTCTCCCCGAGCATCTGTTCGATGCCCGTCAGTATCTTCTCGGCGTTCGGCCGGCAATACGACTCCAGTTCCGGAGCAAACGGAACCGGCACGTCGGGTGCGGCAATCAGCACCGGCGGGCAGCGCAACGCCGAACCGCGGCGGCGAACCACCAGGGAAATCACCATATCGCCCAACCCCTGTGTCGCCCCGCATTCCTGCACAACCATCAGCCGGCCCGTCTTTTCCACTGAGCGGATGATCGGTTCAGGGTCCAGCGGATGCAGCACGAACGGGTTGAGAACCTCGATCGAACGCTCGCACCGGCCGGCAGCAACAACCGCCTCGTGGACCATCGCTCCAAAGGCAACCAACGTCAGATCAGATCCCTTGGTGTGCCGGCGGGTCCTCCAGACTTTCTGGAGGTTGCCGCCAAAGTCGATCGGGCCGCTCTTGCTCCAGTACAGCAGTTTATGTTCGAGCACCAGGCACGGGTTGCAATCGTAAAAGCCGGCCAGCAGTGCCTCGTAGGTCTCTTGCGGCGTGGCCGGGTAAAGGATTTTCAGGCCCGGGAACCGCGACCAAAGGCCCTCGTACTCGCCCGAGTGAAACGCCCCCATCGTCAACCCGCCGCCGCACGGCAGCCGGAAAAGGATCGGAGCCTCCTTCCCGCTGCGGAAGTACCAGGTGCCGGCGTTCAGCCCCAGTTGCGAAACGGCTTCGGTCGAGAAGTCGGCGAACTGGAACTCGACTATCGGCCGGGTGCCCACCTGGGAGGCCCCCAAGGCGAAGCCCACCAGGCCCGATTCGCACAGCGGCATGTCGATCACCCGCCGCGGGCCGAACCGGTCGATCAGACCCTTGCAGGTCTTGAACGCGGAGCCGTAGGTGCCGATGTCCAGCCCGGCGAGGAAGGCATCCGGGTTGTGGGCGAGGATGTGTTCCAGCGCGAGATTGACCGCCTCGCCGTTTTTGGCCCGCTTGACGGCGAACGGTTTTACGGCCGGCGGCGCGGTGTTCGCATAAACACTCCAGCGATGGGTCCTGGGCTCTGGACGAGCGACCTTCAGGGCCTCGACCACCGACTGTTGTACTTCCTCCTCGACTGCCTCTTCCAACGCTACGATATCCGGTTCGGAGAATCCGCATAGCTCGTGGAGCTTCTGCCGGGCCCTCGGCAACGGATCGCGGCGGTGCCATTGCTGAAGCTGCTGCCGGCTGACGTACTCGGCCTTGTCGTAGGCGGCGTGGCCGTGCAGGCGGAGGCTCATGCACTCGAGGATCGCGGGGGCCGGGTTGTCGTGCATCGCGTCCATCGCGTCGCAGACCGCCCGATACACGGCCCAGGCGTCGGTCCCGTCAACCGTTCGACCCGAGATGCCGTACCCGACCGCCCGGTCCGAAAGACGCTCGCAGTTGTATTGGGCACTGGTAGGCGTCGAGAAAGCGTAATGGTTGTTCTCCACCAGGAACAGCACTGGGGCCTTGCACACCGAGGCGATGTTCAGCGCTTCGTGGAACTCGCCGGTGCTGGTTCCGCCGTCGCCGATGACCGCCAGGCCGAAGACGTCCTCGCCGCGCTGTCGTGCGGCCCAGGTCCCGCCAACCACCAGGCTGAGCATCTTGCCCAGATGACTGATCATCGGAAACCGCCGGCCGGCCGCATCGCCGTGATGCACATTGCCCTCGCGGCCGTGGGTGGGACTCTCGGCGTTGCCCAGATACTGGCAAACCAACTGGTATGGGGTCGAGCCCAGCAGCAGGTGTGCGGCAAAGTCGCGGTGCAACAGCGAAACCACGTCGCGCCCCGGCCGCAGCGGCATCGACATCCCCACCGTGGTCCCCTCGTTGCCGACGCTGATCGTCACCGTGCCCTTGACGTACCCCTTCTGAAACAGCTCGAGCAGCCGCTCCTCCAGCCGGCGCGAGAGGACCATCAGCGGGTAGGCGACGCGGTAGAAGGCCTCTTCGGAGAGTCTTTCGGGATAGTGGACGATGTCGGGCACGGCCTGGTGAGCCGCATCGATTCTCAATACCGACCAGTCCAATGAGGGCCGCCAACCGGACTTCCCACCACTGCGAGCAACATGGAAGTGGCTGTCCGCCCGTGGTGACATGTCGGCCACATGGGTGTCTAGGTTGGAGGCCACTTCCGATTCCTTTCTCGAGTATCTCCCCTGCGGCGCGATTGTAGCGATGTCCGATTGTGGTGTCACGCCCAAATCGGCCGAGTTCGTGTAGAATTGCGTAACGCCGGCAAAATGGGAAAGAACATTTGCTCGTCAGGATGATGCGGAACCGGTATACGACAATTACGTGATCGTGTCACTGCTACACGTCATGCAGGCACAGCCGGTCGATACCGCGGAGTCCTCCTGAACTTAGGAGGTGATTAGCCAGCATTTCCCGCCACGGTGTGCCACTGCTTCACCAGAAGCAGTGTTTCCCCGGAAGTTTTCACAGCACTGCCCCACGCCCCCCCCTTTCCTTCGCTCGTTTTCTGCGTATCGTTACAGTAGAGTTTGGAGTGGACCGGATGGCCGCTGGCCGGGTTCCGATGGGGCCGCCATATCGGCCTCGAAGAAGGGCCCCGGCGAGAGGAAAGTCCGGGCTCCGCAGGACACGGTGATGGGTAACGCCCACCGGCCGTGAGGCCAGGGAAAGTGCAACAGAAAGCAGACCGCCTCGCGGGCCTCAAGCCCGCGCGGCAAGGGTGAAACGGTGAGGTAAGAGCTCACCAGCAGGCTGGGTGACCGGCTTGGCTAGGCAAACCCCACCGGGAGCAAGGTCAAACAGGGAGCAGTGGACAGGCCGGAGCACTCCGTTGCTGCGGCCATCCCGCGGGTTGGTCCGGTCCGCGATCGACTCCCGGGTAGACCGCTCGAGGGGCCGAGTAATCGGCCCCCTAGAGAAATGGCCATCGCCTGCCCGATTACCGTCGGGTAGGTACAGAACCCGGCTTACAGGTCCGCTCCGAACTCTTTCTCAATAGCAGTAATTTGGACTCCAAACGCTTACGTCTCAGCAGGAATCATCTGGTTGTCGATGAACTGCAACAGCTTGGAGATGCACAGCTTGTTCATGCTTGTGTGGTGCTCGTGAGCCTCGACCCGCAGCGCCTCGTGAAGGCTCTTGGGCAACCGGACGGTGATCACCCGCGTCGGCTCCTCGTCGTTGGCGGGCACCGGACCTTTTTCCCGCAACTTGGTCAGCATGTGCTGGATTTCTTCGTAGGCCTCGGTTTGCTCGAACTCGACGAGCGACTCACGCACGGGATACGTGTGGCGAACCACGCCGCGCAGACCGAGGACCTCCCGGTAGAAGGTCACCCAATCGGGATCCCGTGACAACGCCGCTTCCGCGGCACACTGGACTTTATCCAGTTTTTCCGTTGTGGTCATCCTGAACTCCTTCGGACGTTATCAGTAATGTGTTTGTGGTCGTCCACCTCCGTGGCGACGATCCGAAGGAATCATATACAGCTCTTAAGTGCTTTCAGTGGAAGCACTTATGTCATTGCTTCCGCAGCCGATCTGCTGATCTGCATCTGTTTGCGCGAAATCCTAACGGGCTTGACCAGAATCCCTTTAGTGCCTCTTTACTGAGCAGGCGTGCCCAAGAAATAGGCTGCCTAGCCTTTGTGCACATGTGGCAACGGTTTTTCCGGAGAAAATGATCGGCCGGATTTTGACGCCGTGGAGTACCATTTTCCAAAGTGTCCAGTTAAACTGGACAAGAAACGGAGACCCTGGCAAACCCGTTGACACAAAAAAAGCCCTGCTTGGGAAGGCAGGGCTTTCGTGTTACGCCGCACCAGGTCGGTCAGCACGGACGACCTACATTTCCGTCAGCTTTTCGCGGCCAGCTTGGCGGCTACCTTGTCGAAGTATCTGACTGACTGGGCGATCTCGGGCAGCGAGTTTGCCCAATTGTGCTCGTACTCGATCGAGAACACACCCTTGAAGCCCTGGCGGTGCACTTCCGTCAGCATCGCCTTGACGTCCCCTTTGCCGGTTCCCCAGGGCACGTCGTGTCCGCCGCCCATCTGGTTTAGGTCCTTGAAGTGGAAGGAGATGATCCGCCCTTGGAGCTTTTTGAGCGCCTCGACGGGGTTGATGTTCGACCGCATCCAGTGGCCGGTATCGGCGCAGGCCCCGATCCGCCGGCTGCGACCCTTGCAGACCTTCAACACGGTATCTGGGTTCCAGTACCGCGAGGGGGCAGGGTGGTTGTGGATGGCCAGGTTGATCCGGTATTCATCACAGAGCTTCTCGATCTCGTCGAAGGCGTCCAACGGCGGCTCGGAGACGATCGTTTCAATGCCCATATCCTTGGCGAAATCGAACGTGCCGCGGCCGGCCCCGGTGACGCCAAAATTGGCCAGCTTGACACCCGAGTTGGCCAGCTTCTTTTTGACATCCTTGCGGACATCGGCCGACATCCCCGGCCCGACGCGGACCCCGGGCCGCTGTTTGCTGAGCTTCTGGCCCGGATAGGCCTCGATGTAGTGCAGCCCCAACGAGGCGGTCTTGTCGATGGCCTCGTAGAAGGTGAATCGGTTGAAACTGTATGCCTGGCATCCGAGGTGCCAGCCGAGCTTTTCGGCGTTGGGCGCCCCCTCGGCCGGCGGGGCAGCGAGCAGGCCTGGCCCGCCCAGGCTGACAAGCCCGACTCCGACACCTAACCTGGAATTCTCACCACTGATATTGCGCCAGGCTGCCTCCTGTGGCATAACTTGTTCTGACAACAATACGTTATGTCGCAATCAGGAGGCAGCCCGATGCAAACACAGTGTACCAAGCAGACGTTTGAATTCCAGG
>JAUWHT010000030.1 GCA_030605745.1 Pirellulales bacterium
GCTTTGAAGCCAAAATGGAACCGCCAACAGAGAAGCGCAACTCGTACTGCTTCATGCCCCCCGGAAATCCCGGCCCCCGGCCGCGCCCACATCCTTCAGACACACGAGTAAAACCTCATACTTCGCCCGTGCTGAGTATAACCCCGGATTATTCATGAGTATTGTGATTGTTGACGTAACGACTTGCGGTGCAGCAACTTGTGTGCACACCCCTCGATGGCAATATGCGCGGCCCGTGTAGCGGCTGGGCTTGCCCAGCGCGTTGTTTGGTGGCCAATTCGCTCCAATGATAACGCGCTGGGCAAGCCCAGCCGCTAAACGGGTTTCCGATGAATAATCCGGGCTAAACGGGTCGATTCTCATGTTTAGCAGCCGCCGGTACGGCGGCTTGGCCATCGAACAACGCGCCGGGCAAGCCCGGCCGCTAAACGACCGAACCACCTAGCCATGAAGATCGCCATTTTCCTCCCCAACTGGCTTGGCGACCTGGTGATGTCTACGCCCACGTTGCGGGCAATGCGACGTCATTTCGGTCCGGACGCCCGACTGGTGGGAATCATGCGGCCGTACCTTGCCCGCGTACTGGCCGGCACCGACTGGCTCAGCGAGCAGTGGTACTTCGATCCCCGGGCGGAGGATCCGGGCCTGCGGATGCGTGCGGTCGCGCGACGGATGCGCGCCGAGCGGTTCGACATGGCGGTGTTGCTGCCGAACTCGGTCCGCACGGCCCTGGTGGCATGGATGGGCAGGGCCAAGGAGCGGATCGGCTATGTCCGCTACGGACGCGGTCTGCTGCTGACCGGGAAGCTTTACCCGCAACGTATCGGCCGCCGCGTGGCTCCGGCGCCGGTGGTCGGAACCTATCTAGCCCTGGCCGAGGCGCTCGGCTGCGGCGCGGAATCGCCCCGGCTCGAACTGGCCACCCTCGAGTCGGACGAACGCTCCGCCGACGTGGTCTGGGATAATTTGGGGCTGCGGAAAGATCGGCGCGTGATTATACTCAACTCCAGCGGTGCCTACGGCGGGTCCAAGCTGTGGCCGGTGGAATACTTCGGAAGCCTCGCCCGGCGGATCGTCGAGCAGTTGGACCACGACGTGCTGGTGATCTGCGGCCCGAAGGAGCGCGAGATTGCCCGAGAGGTGGTTCGCCTGGCCGGCCGGCCGCGGGTTTTTTCCATGGCCGAGCAACCGCTCGATCTGGGCACTGCCAAGGCGGTGATTCGGCGCGGCCGGTTGATGGTTTCCACCGACAGCGGGCCGCGGCACGTCGCCGCAGGTTTTAACAAGCCGCTGGTGACGCTCTTCGGACCGCTGTTGCCCATCTGGAGTGAAAACCCTACCCAGCACGCCACACACATGCTGCTTCAGTTGGACTGCATCGGATGCCGGCGGCGGATTTGCCCACTGGGTCATCACCACTGCATGAGAGACCTCACCGTGGAGATGGTATATGCCGAGGTCGTGAAACTGCTTAAACGTGACAAATCGTCGATTGCAGCATAAACGCGAGAAGGCCGGGAGAGAAAACATGAGGGTTGGGCTGGTGATCGAGCGGTTCGACCCGCGGCGCGGCGGGGCCGAGCTATCGACGGTCCAGTTCGCCACCCAACTGGCCGAGCGGGGTCACCAGATACACGTGGTGGCCCGTCGCTTTGGCGAGGTGGTCCATCGGCTGCCGATCATCGCGCATCTGGTGTCCGGCGGCCGCACGCGGGTCGGTTTTGCCGAAGCCGCCGAAGCGGAACTGCGGTCGCTCTCACTGGACCTGGTTCACGATATGGGCTCGGGGTGGTATTGCGACGTGTTTCAGCCGCACGGTGGCTCGCCGGTCGCGGTGAGCCGACAGAAACTGCTGTTGCTGCCTCGCTGGATGCGGCCTATTAAGCGCGCCTTCAATCGCCTTACGCCCAGGTATCGCGAGTTCCAAACCCTGCTCAACCGGCAGTGCGCCGACGACGGGCGGATCCTGGTGGCCCTGTCGCAGATGACGGCCGAGCACTTCCAGCAGTTCCACGGCGTGAAACCCGAGCGAATCCGCTTGATCTACAACGGGGTCGATACCCGGCGCTTTAGCCCCGCGCATCGTGCCGACCATCGCCGGGCGGTCCGCCGGCAGTTGGGTGTGGGCGAGCGAACCGTGGTGTTGTTGATCGTAGCGCACAACTTTGCACTCAAGGGCGTTCCCACGCTGCTCCGCGCGATGGGCCGGCTGACTGCTCGCCGTGCGCCGGTCCATCTGGTGGTGGTTGGCGGAAAGCGCACGCGCCGCTGGACCCGCCGGGCCGAACGGCTCGGCGCCGCCGGGGCGGTGACCTTCACCGGACCGGTCGAGGATACCGTGCCGTGGTACGCCGCAGCCGACGTATACGTCCACCCCGCCTTCTACGACAATTGCTCGCTGGTCGTGCTGGAAGCCCTGGCCAGCGGGCTGCCGGTAGTGACCAGCCGACTGAACGGGGCGGGAGAATTGCTGACCGAGGGGGTCGAGGGATATATCGTCTCCGATCCGGCCGATGCGGACGAGTTGCTCGATCGCCTTGAGCCGCTGTGGGACCCCGACGTGCGGCAGCGGATGGGCCAGTCCGCCCGGCAGTTGGCCCTGAACCACACCTCCGCGCAAAAGGTCGACCAGATCCTGGCCGTGTATCAAGAAGTTTCCCGCGCACGCCGCCAAAAGACGCACGCCGCTTAGCACTAATTTCAGACAAGGGGTTAACAGATTGGAATCCAAAGTAGAACCCGAAGCAACCGTGTTTGTCGTCGACGACGACCCGGCTGTGATCAGAGCACTCGCCAAGCTGGTCGAGTTGATCGGCTTGAGGGTCGAGTCGTACTTGTCCGCCGACGAGTTTCTGGAAGCCTACTATCAGGCTGGGCCGGGGTGCCTGGTCCTGGACGTGAGAATGCCGGGCATGAGCGGCCTGGAACTCCAGAAAAAGATGGCCCAGACCGGAATCAACCTGCCGATCATCATCATCACCGGGCACGGAGACGTGCGAATGGCGGTCCAGGCCATGAAGGCAGGCGCCGTTGAATTCCTCGAGAAACCCTTCCGAGCACAAGAATTGTGCGAGAGCATCCAGAAGGCGGTCAGGTTAGACAGCGAAAACCGGCAACGCCGCCAGCGGCGAAAGAGTGCCGAATGTCGGATCGCAGAACTGACCGACGCTGAACGCACAGTGATGAATATGGTCGTCGCCGGAAAGACCAACAAGATGATCGCCGAAGAACTGGGCCTCAGCGTTCGAGCAATTGAAGACCGCCGGGCACGAATGATGAAAAAGCTGCGGGTGCAATCTCGAGCCCAACTGTCGGAATTGGCGATGGCGGCCGAGTCTGAGTAAAGATCGATTAGCCGCCGGGCTTGCCCCGCGTTGTTGTGTTGGGGTGGTAGTTAAACTACCACCCCAACACGGCCTCCAGCACCAACGCGCCGGGCAAGCCCGATTTTCCGCAGGTTGTTTTTTCTGCTAAGACGATGGCAGTTGGGAACTGGGCGGCCGGGGCGAAAAAAAGGTTGAAAATCCGATAAATGTTAAAATAGGTAAACTTGCGCTGTGGAGC
>JAUWHT010000087.1 GCA_030605745.1 Pirellulales bacterium
CGGCGAACGTCTCGGCCACCCAGTTCAGCGAACTGAAGTTGTTCCCCTGCTTACGTTTGGAGATCTGGTCCAAGAACATCTCAAAGCCGCGGGAGACTTCGGCAAGTTGTTCGGTCTTCTTTTGGTCGCGAAGGCGAACCAGCAACTCTTCCAACTCGCGGCCCAGCTTGATGTAGATTTGGGTAAGCTTTTTGCCGGCGCCGGCATCGCCACCCTCCCTGACCAGTTCTTCCAGGGCCTTCATTGTATCCTCGGCTTTGCCCAATTCACGCTTGGCCACGTAAGCCCGTAGAGCCGCCTTGTAGGTCTCCACGCGGAAGTTCCCCCGATCGGTCACCGGATGCTTGGCGGTCACCAGTGTCATGGCCCCGATCTTGGGGTCGTCGAGCCACTTGACCGCGTCGGCCGGCTCCCCGGCGCCGATGTAAATCTGCGCCAACGAGAGCACCGAGGCGACCAGCGTGTAGCTTGCTTCGGCTCCCTCGTCGACCGGTTTGCGCATCCGTGCGACGCCTTGCTCGAGTGTATTCTGGGTCAGCTCGACCATCTTGTCGAGTTGTTCTTGAGCAGGTCGTTCGCCCTCGGGCAGTCGCGAGGCCTTCAGGTATGCCGCCCACATTGCTTGTCCGGTCATCAGTTCGGCCTGGCCGCGGCGTGGCGAGTCGGGGGGGACCTTCCGGAGATATTCCCTGGCTTTCCCTAACTGATGATTGACCACGGCGTTGCGGATGAGCATCATCCAGGCTTCATCGGCATCGGCTTCACCCTCCCAGCGACCGGCAATGTAACGGGCGATGTCGACCATCTGGTCGGTTTCGAACTTATTGTCCTCGCCGGGGGAAACCTCGCCGAGCATCTTCACGTAGGCGGCCATGGCGATCTTGGCCCCCTGCCGGGCCCCAATGCCGCCGGGATACCGGCGGGCCAGGAACTCACCGCACACGGCCGCCTCATACAGATCGCCCGACATCCAGTACAGATAGGCCAGATAGTACCGGATGACATTCATTTCTTCGGCCGTCACTTCCGTGGTTCTCATCCGGATTGCCATGCGATAATACTTGATCGCTTCAGCCCGATGCTCGGCCACCTCCTCGGGCTTCAGACCCGGCGCCTGCATCCGATCCAGGGCATCTTTTGCGCGGTCGCGGGCTTCGGCAAACGTGGTCGGTTCCGGCAGCTTGAAGTCCTTGCCGACGAATTCGGGCCGCACCAGGGCAGCCTTGGCCTTCTTCTGGTAGTCACCTTGGAAGCGAGCCGCGTAGCTCAGCAGCCCGCGGGCTTCTCCGAGGAACTCGTCGCGCTGCTTCGCGTCTTCCTTCTTCGTTAGCGTCTTAGCGTACTCGAAGGCCGCCTCGCCGGAGAGGTACTTGATTGCCAGGCCCTCGTCGCTCGATTCTTCCTGTCCCCGGGCGGTCTTTTCCCATGCCTTGTACAAGGTGACGGCCTGTTTGTATTTCTTGACCTTCGGCAACAGGGCGGTTTCCAGGGCCAGCACGGCCGCCTTGTTCTTCAGCGTCCGGAATGCTTGCGGCTCGTCCGGCTGCGAAAGCAATTCTTCGAAGCACTCGAAGGCCTTGGCCGTCTGGCCCAATTCCTTGTAGCACCGTCCTTCCCACATGCGGGCGTACAGCCCGGCCAGGCGCGCGCCGTATTTCTCGTACAGTTCGTTGTATCTCTTTGCCGCCGTAGTCAGGTTCTCTTTCCTTCCCTTGCTGCCCGGCTTGTGCGTCTGGGCGGCTTCGTACAGGACCGTGGCCAACGCCAGCCGTGCCTGGAGCAAGTCGCGGCGGACCTGGTCCCGCTGTTCAATCTTCTTGGTCTCCGTCCTATCGATGAATTTGGGGAACTTCTGGTGTGCCGCGAGGGATCGCTTCTCCAATTCCCCGAAGACCTTCTGGGCTTCCAGGTAGAGCGCCCGGGCCTGCTCGGTCAACTGTTTCTTCTCTTCCGCCGACCTCTTGGCGCTGGTAGCCTGTTCGGCCTTGATCCGTCCCCGCTCGACCAGCAGATTGGCCAACTGGGTATTCGCACCGGCACTGAGCAGATGCGTGGGGTGATCCGCGAGAAACTTTTCCAGCTTCTGTCGCGCCTCGTCCAGTTGCTTTTCACGAGCCGACATCACCCGAACGGCTCGCGACCCGGCGATCAACGTGATACCTGCCTCGTAATTGATCACCTGCTTGAAGTCGCTACCCACTAGGGGGTTGTCGCGGACCTGCTCCAGGTAGTCCAACGCCGTGTCGTAGTACCCAAGCTCGCGGAGGCCGTCGAGGAACTTCCGGGCCTCCTCGGCAGCTTCGCCGGGACGAACGGCTACGCACAGGCAACCGGCCAACAACCATCGACACCAACTTACACCTTTCATCAGACATATCCTCAAGCAGTCCTACAGATTATCTACTCCTCGGGCAACGTTCAAGTAGGCGAATATCGAATATCGAACAAGGAATGTCGAAGGATGAATGTGAATGCGACGGCACTTCGTACTTCGACATTCCTTGTTCGATATTCGATATTCATTCTCGGATACTGCTTCCGATAACTCGTTACATACGAACTATTTACGGCTAATTCAACGGTATTGGGGCAAACCTGGCGGCTAAACTCAGTAGTTCCAAATTTGGTTAGAACTCAAACTGCAAGTGCCACCACGGGGCTTGTCCCCGTGGAGCCATGATTGACCACTAAAATGCGGGAG
>JAUWHT010000392.1 GCA_030605745.1 Pirellulales bacterium
TGCGACGCGGTGCCTTGGCGGAAGACTACATATTCATGGGCGTGGCGTTCACCTGTGGGCTGGAGAAGGTGGTCTTGCCGTTTGTCGATCGCGGAATCCCCGTGGAATACGAACTGGTCCGGTCGATCTGCACAGTTACCCAGCAGGAGCGGAAGAAGATCGGCGTGCTCCAGACCGACGCCCAACTCTACGGCCGGTTCAACATGCAGACGATGTCGAGCAGCGGCAACTGGCCGATCATCGACGAGTTGGAGAAGATGTACGAGGTGGTGCGGGTCGATCCGAGCAGCCCGATCACCAAACGGTACGATGCGCTTTTGGCGGTGCAGCCGTCGTCGCTTGGTCCGGAGCAGATGGACAATTTTGTTGCGGCGATCCGCGGCGGCCAGCCGACGGCTATCTTCGAGGACCCGTTTCCCGGTTTCGCCGGCGAGGTGCCGGCCACCAGCGCCCCGCGGCGGCCACCGGGCGGCATGAACCCGATGATGATGGGCCGCCAGCCGTTGCCGAAGGGCAACATCGGAGAGCTGTGGCGGCTGTTGGGCATCGACTTCGTGGCCGATCAGATTATCTGGCAGGATTACAACCCCTATCCCAAGCTCGGACACCTGCCCAGCGAACTGGTGTTTGCCGACCGCGAGTCGAAGGCCAAGGATTCGTTCAACGAGTCGGCCCCTATCAGTTCGAACCTCCAGTTGCTGCTGTTCCCCTTCCCCGGATCGGTATCGAAACTGCACTCCTCGGTGCTAGAGTTTGAGCCGCTGGTGCAGACCGTCCGGGACTCAGGCACGGTTCGCTACGGCGAGATGCTCCAGATGACTCCCTTCGGTCCCCGCGGCGGGCTGAATCCCAATCGTCGAAAATACCCCACCAACATGTCGCATATCCTGGCCGTCCATATCTGGGGCAAGCCTGAAAAAAAGGACGAAAAGCCCAAGGAAAATGAGATCAACGTGGTCCTGGTGACCGACATCGACATGCTGCACCGCGAGTTCTTCCTGCTCCGCGAGCAAGGCGACAACCCAGAGGCCGGCATCGACTTCAGGTTCGATAACGTGACCTTCGTGCTCAACGTGCTGGACGTGCTGGCCGGCGACGAGCGGTTCGTAGATATCCGCAAGCGCCGGCCCGAACACCGCACGCTTACGCGGATCGACGAACGAGTCGCAGAGGCTCGCCGCGAGACCACCGCGGCCCGTGATAGGCTCCAACAGGAATTTGTGAAGGCCCAAGATCAGGAACAGAGGGTCTTGGACAAGAAGATGGAAAAACTGCGCGAGCGGATGAAGAAACAAAAAATCGACGAACAGGAGATCCTCCGCCGAGTGGCCCTGGCACTAAAGGACGGCCAGCGTCGAATGAAGGCCAAGGTCGATCAACTCCAGCAGAAGCAGGACAGCGAGATCAAACAGATCGAGACGAAACAGGCATCTGAAATCCGCCGCCTCCAGGACCGTTACAAGATGTGGGCCGTAGTGTTGCCGCCTATCCCGCCGCTGGTCGTAGCGCTGATTGTGTTCTTCACCCGACGCGCCCGGGAACGAGAGGGCGTCTCCCGGTCCCGGCTGCGGTAAGTCGTTTAGCCGCCGGGCTTGCCCGGCGCGTTTGCGCTGGAGCGTATTGACATCCACCAACGCGCCGGGCAAGCCCGGCGGCTAAACCTGTTTAACGAGGAAATCAAATATGAACGAGACTGCAAAAACCACTATTTTCGTTGTCGTGGCCGTGGCCGCGCTGGCCGTTCTGATGGCGTTCACCTACGTGGGCCGGTCGCTTAGTCCGGTGCTTGAGCCGCAAGAAATGGTCGGCAAGCAGTTGTTCCCCGACTTTCGGCCGCTGGACGTGACCAGCCTGGAGATCATCAAGTACGACGAGCAGACGGGCATGCCCAGCGTTTTCGAGGTGGCCCAGGTCGATGGGATCTGGTCGATCCCTTCGCACTCCGATTACCCGGCCGACGCCAAAGACCAGCTCGCCGAGGCGGCCTCCAGTGTGATGGGGCTGAAGGTGCTCAGTCTGGCCAGCGATAATCCGGGCGATCATGAACTCTACGGCGTGCTCGACCCAGGCTCGAAGAGCCTCAAGCCCGGGGCCGTCGGCGTGGGCACACGCGTGGTCATGAAAGACAAGAACAAAACACTCGTGGCGCTGGTGATCGGCAAGCAGG
>JAUWHT010000264.1 GCA_030605745.1 Pirellulales bacterium
GGCACCATTGGGCTGGTTGCTCCGATCTTTCCTTGCCATCGCCAGCCTCCTCGCACTGCTGCTAGCACATTTAGGCGCAACAGGGGAGGCAATAGCATAACAACCCCGCTATTTCTTGCCAACATCATGAGGCACTACCCAACAATGACCTCTCGCTGTTGCGCTGGTTGTTCGGTGCCCTGGTGGAGATGGCCACCGCCACCGGCGACAATGCAGCCGCCGCGGCCTGGCAGAAAGTCTTGGACCAGCTTGATGATCTGGCGGTCGAAGGCGAAGCCGGTGCCCTGAGACTGTCTCCCGACGAATCGCTTGGGGAGTCCCACCGCCACCATGCCCATCTGATGCCAATTTACCCGCTGGGGATCTTGCACACAGAAGGCTCGGACCGCGACCGCAAGATCATCGACGCCTCGCTGGAGCAGATCGACCAATTGGGAACGAAGCGGTGGAGCTGTGGCTTCGCCTTCACCTGGTTGGCTTGCATCGCAGCGCGGAGCGGCGACGCGGAGCGGGCTGAACGGAATCTGGATGTCTTTCTGAAGGCCTTTGTCTCGCGCAACGGATTCCACCTGAATAGGCCCGGATCCCGTCGGCGGCCCTTTACGCTGGAGAGCAACTTCGCCGCCGGCCAGGCAGTCCACGAAATGCTGTTGCAAAGCTGGGGCGGCGTGGTGCGGGTGTTCCCTGCCGTGCCGGACGCCTGGGCCGACGTCTCCTTCGAAGACCTCCGTGCCGAGGGCGGTTTCGCCGTTTCGGCCCGACGCCGGGCCGGCTCGACCACCTGGGTCCGCATCCGGGCCGAGCACGCCGGCCTGCTGCGCCTGCGCGATCCTTTCGCCGGAAAGAAGGTCACGTTCAACCGTGACATCAAGAAGATCGGCAACGATTACCAGTGTACGCTGCGCAAAGGCGAAGTGCTCGAAGCGCGATGAAGGTTGGAAGACGGGGTGTTCACCACGGAGGCACGGAGGACACGGAGAATATCATTTTCTTTTGTTTTTCTCCGTGTCCTCCGTGCCTCCGTGGTGAGTTAGCGTTTTCTGTTCTCCGTACAATCCACCGTAGGAACCGCTCAGCGTGAAGCAAACTCTGGTTACCGGCGGGGCGGGCTTCATCGGCTCGTATCTGACCGAAGCACTCTTAGCACGCGGCGACCGGGTTACCATCGTCGATGACGAGTCGACCGGCTCGGTAGAGAATCTGGCTGCCGTCCACGATCATCCGCAATTGACCTGCGTCCGCGGCTCGGTGGCCGACACGGAGCTGATGCGCCGCGTGTTGGCCGACGTGGCTGAAGTCTATCATTTGGCGGCCACGGTGGGCGTTGCCCGGGTTGTTGAAAGACCGATTCAGACTATCGAAGCTAACGTCTACCCCACGCAGTTTCTATTGTCCGAACTGGGTCGCCACGTGAAGCAAGGCCGCGCGGTGAAACTCTTCCTGGCCAGCTCAAGCGAAGTCTATGGCAAGAACCCCAAGCCGGTGTGGAGCGAACAGGACGATCTGGTTTTCGGCCAGCCGAGCTGCGCCCGGTGGTCGTACGGGCTGTCGAAAGCGATTTGCGAGTTCCTGGCCCTGGCCTGGTGGCGGGAACATGGCCTGCCGGTGGTGATCGGCCGGTTCTTCAACGTGGTCGGGCCGCGGCAGACGGGCGCCCACGGGATGGTCCTGCCGCGGTTTGTCGACGCCGCGCTTTGCGGGCGGCCGCTGGTGGTTCACGACGATGGTCAGCAACGCCGCTGTTTCGCCCACGTGAAAGACACAGTCGCCGTCGTCGTCGCGCTGATGGAGACCGATGCCGCGGTGGGCCGCGTGCTGAACATCGGCAGCGACCAGCCGGTTACCATCCTCGAACTGGCCCAAAAGGTCGTCGCCGCGGTCGATCCGCAACTCTCGATCGAGTTCCAAAGCTACGCCCAGGCGTTCGGTGCAGACTTCGAGGACATCCGCTGCCGCACGCCGGAGCTAAGCCGGCTGCGGGCAACAATCGACTGTCGCCCCAAGTACGACCTGGACGCGATCCTCCACGAGCTGATCGAGGCCAAGCTAAGAAAATAACCTGTACAAGTTTGAGCGAGGGTGGCACGTCCCTGAGCGCAGCGAAGGGCGTGGGCGCCCGGCTCAACACGCCCTTCGTTCCTCAGGGCGTGCCACCCAATTGATCAAGTTATTTCTGCGCGGGCCCTTACCACGGCGTGCCACACTTCCGAGGGGTACTTTGACTCCAGAAAACGTCGATTTCTCATGGCCTTGGGGTGAACCTGGGGATTGCTCGCATTATACTGGGTAAGGTGAGATTAGTATTTCCGGCAGGACCGGAACAGGTTGCCCCACGGACATACCTGCCGGCCCGGCCTAAGAACGTGTTTTAAATCTCCCTTTGGGAGAGGGGCAGAGGGTGAGGGCGGCATGGATCACACCGCAAATAGCGGGGGTTTATTGCCGAATAACCCTCACCCTAACCCTCTCCCGGAGGGGGAGGGGACTCGCATCGGTAATTTCAAAACACGTTCTAAGGTACATTGTCGGTATACAGCCCCAGTCGCCTTTTGCGCTGGCGCGACCCCTGTTTGGAGAGAGCGGACGTGCGACTGCCGGTTTGTTTTACCTTGATGTTGGCGTTGACGGCCGGTTTATCGTCCGGGGCGGCCCTCGCCCAGGAGACACGGATCGTGCGAGAGCACCACCCGTGGGGACGCTTCCAACCGGGGGCCTGGAAATTGGTCCGCGTGGTGACCGAAACGCTCGACAAGAAGGGGCATGTGGCCGGCTCGAGCACCACCGAGGCAAAAACCACCCTACTGAAGGTCGGAGCGGACGGCGTCACACTCGAAATCCAGGTCTGCGTCGAAGTAGCGGGCAAACGATTCGACACCGAGCCGCAGACGATCAGGCAGGGCTTCCACGGCAAACTGGCCTGCCAGGGCCTGAAGACTAAAGACCTTGGCGCAGGGCACGTTGTCATCGATGGCCGAAAGGTCCCCTGCAAGGTCCTGCAAATGGAGTGCATCGGACCGACCAGCAAGACCGTTACCAGCGTCTACTACTCCGCCAAGCTGGCCCCCTACATCCTCCGCCGCCAAAGCGTGACCACCAACCTGGAAGGCAAGACCACGCGCGGCGAAAGGGACGTCCAGGTAGTGGGCCTGGATATGCCGTGCAGGGTCTTGGCAGAGATCAAGAGTGCGAGTCACGTCAAGACGGTCGAAAGGCATCCCAAGAAAACCGTCATCACGCGGACGGTGACCTCCACCGAGGTGCCGGGCGGAGTCATCAGCCACGGTTCTAAGGAACTCGACCAGAGCGGTCGCCTGGTTCGACGCAGTACACTGGAACTGATCGACTACGGCCTGGAGCCCGCTCCCCAGCGGACCGGGCTGTTCGGCCGCCCGCGACCAACCCGCTTCCGTAAGCCCGCACGATACTCGCCGTAAGAGGAGAAAAGGTGGTAAGGGCTCGCGTCAAAATAACTTGTACAATTTCCAGCGGGTGTGGCACGCCCTGAGCGCCGCGAAGGGCGTGGATTACCGAATCCCCACGCCCTTCGTTCCTCAGGGCGTGCCACCCGATTTGATCAACTTATTTTTGCGCGGGCACTAAGTCCAATTATTGAGGAGTGTGGCTAATCACGAAAGGATGAATGTTCTCAATAATTGGACTTATCCCCTTTTCGTCACCCCTTTTCGTCACCTGGCATAATGATTAGATTGTCTCTTTCCCCAGCCGGAGGACTTCACGGCATGCGAGACAGGATCACGGACTACCAGGGGCTTACTTTTGACGACGTGTTGCTGGAACCACGGCACAGCCAGGTGGTGCCGGCGAAAGTCGACGTCAGCACCCGGCTAACGCGGCGGATCGGCCTGAACATCCCCATCCTCAGTTCTCCGATGGACACGGTCACAGAGAGCGCAATGGCCATCGCCCTGGCCCAGGAGGGGGGGATTGGGGTCATCCACAAGAACATGTCGGTCGAACGGCAGACCGAAGAGGTCGAAAAGGTCAAACGCAGCGCCAACGGGATCATCTTCAACCCGGAAACCCTACCGCCTGACGAAACGCTCGGCCGCGCTCGGCAGATCATGAACCAGTACAACGTCTCCGGGCTGCCGATCACCAAGGCCGACGGCCACCTGGAAGGCATTCTCACCCGGCGCGACCTGCGGTTTCTGGAGGACAGGGACCTGCCCATCTCGGAGGTGATGACCCGGGAGAACCTTGTGACGGCTACGGGAACCGTAACGCTTGAGGAAGCTGAGAAGATTTTGATGGCAAAAAAGGTGGAGAAGCTTTTGCTAGTTGACGAAGATTTCAGACTGACGGGCCTGATCACGATCAAAGACATCGACATGATGCGGAGGTTTCCGCAGGCCTGTAAAGATGGGCAAGGAAGGCTGAGAGTAGGAGCTGCCGTCGGCGTACACGATTACGAGCGCGTCGAAAGCTTAATCTCCAAGGATGTGGACCTACTGGTTGTCGACAGCGCCCACGGACACTCGGCCAATGTCATTGAGACAGTCAGGAGGATAAAGCAAAAGTGGGACATCGACGTGGCGGCCGGAAATGTGGCAACCGCCGAAGGGTGCAAGGACCTGATCGCCGCGGGTGCCGACGCCGTGAAGGTCGGAATCGGACCGGGATCGATCTGCACCACGCGGGTGATTTCCGGCGTTGGTGTTCCACAGATTACTGCGATTAACAGGGTTGCCCAGGTTGCCGGAGATAGCCAGATTCCCGTCATCGCCGATGGCGGAGTCCGATACTCCGGAGACGTGACCAAAGCCATCGCCGCCGGCGCACACGTGGTAATGATCGGAGGACTGTTTGCCGGGCTGGAGGAGAGCCCAGGCCAACGTATCCTCTACCAAGGGCGGACCTTTAAGGTGTACCGAGGAATGGGTTCCTTGGGAGCCATGGTACAAGGGTCCAGCGAACGCTACCGCCAGCGCGGTGACGGGCGCGGGCCTGACAAGTTGGTCCCCGAGGGCGTGGAAGGACGAGTACCGTTCAAAGGAGACTTAGGGCCGTTCGTTTATCAGCTCGTTGGGGGCTTGCGAGCGGGAATGGGCTATTGTGGAACTCGGACCATCGAGGAGTTGCGCAACGATGCGCGATTTCTTCAGGTCTCACCAGCCAGTGTGCGGGAGAGTCACCCTCATGACATCAGTATTACGCAGGAAGCGCCAAACTACAGTACGGAATACGTCGTCGCTGAGGGCTCTTGAGAGGTTGGTCGGCCCGGTGATTCTGGCGTGTCTCTGCGCTGCGTCTGCGGTCGCCGACGACTCACCGGCGCGGCACTCGAAGGCGGAACAAGCCAGCTACACTACCGGACCGCGCGGCAATCGGCTCAAGTGGCTCCCCTGCCGACCGAGCAAACGGCAGGTTGTTAGCCGGGCGGTTGCGACGGAGCAGATTGGGCGGGCGACCTCGGAGACCCGCGTTCGCACGGTCCAGCGGGACGTCCCCAGCCCCTTCGACGACCCCTTCGGTGACGGGCAGCTTCTCGACTTGCCGACTGAGAAGTCGCTTCCGCCGCTGGACTCGAAGCTCGACGTACAGCCCGACACGGGCACCGATGAGGTGAAGATGGACACTCTGGAGCGAGAAATGGCCAAGGGGCCTCTCGACCTGACGGACAAGTGCCCTTCGCCGGACGATTTCAAACCGATCAAGGAACTCACCACGGACATTGCGGCTGAGGGTGACGACTTCCCCCGGGAATGTGGCCTGGGCGATAAGACCTTCGAGCCGCGTGTCTGGGCTCCCACCACTTTTACCTGGAAGGCCTCGGGTCTGTGCCACAAGCCGCTGTACTTCGAGGATGTACACCTGGAGCGGTACGGGCACTCCTGGGGACCGTATTTGCAGCCGATCATCTCCGGCGGCCACTTCTTCCTGACAGTCCCGGTGCTGCCGTACAAGATGGGCCTGTATCCGCCGGGCGAGTGCATGTACACGCTGGGCTATTACCGCCCGGGCAACTGTGCCCCCTACATGCTCGATCCGTTGCCGCTTAGCGTCCGGGCCGCGTTGTTTGAAGGTGCTGCCTGGACGGGGATGGTCTACGCGATCCCGTAGTAGCACAGGCATCTTGCCTGTGTTTCCCGATCACAGGCTGGAAGCCTGTGTTGCTTTGACCTTGAGGCGGACCGCCTACGTTCGGCACGACCGACAGCCGCCCCCGCTGCTGCTGGACACGCCGCATGAGTCGCACCCGCCAGTGCCGTGCGCGGCAGGCACACTCAGCTTCTTCTTAAGGCGTTTCCCGCCGCAAGCCGGACAAGAGGGCTTCTCGTGGCCGCAGACCAGGTACTCGAACTGGTGACCACAGCCCCGACACGCGTATTCGTAGAGTGGCATGACCGCAATTCTCCAAAGGGGATGGACAGACACCGTAACATCTGGACTATACCATTATAGGATAGGTCACACGGTTGGGAAAGCTGACTGCTCGGGACCCATAATGGTTGGTACGTACTGCCGTACCTGTTCCACGCTACCGGACGTTCGGCAGTGCAACTGCCGAACGAACATCGAATTGACTGGCCGACAATAGCCGGGACGCAACGCGTCGCGGGCTTCATCAACCGGGGAGAATAAGATTATGCCACCGACCACGCTCACTCGCGAACAATCCCGTCAGGCCGACCGGCGGGCGATGGAAGAATACGGCATTTCCGGCCTGGTTTTGATGGAAAACGCCGGCCGGGGTGTCGCCGATCGGCTGTGCCAATTGCTGGCTGTCGCCGTCGGAGACGCCCCCCACAAGGTGGTCATCTGCTGCGGCAAGGGGAACAACGCGGGCGACGGGTTCGTGATTGCGCGACACTTGGACCTGCGGGGCCACGACGTGCGGGTCCTGCTGTGGGCCGAGCCGTCCGAACTGACCGGCGACGCGGAGGTCAACTTCCGCATCCTCGAAAAGACCGGCATGCGGATCGAGATCTTCGGCAACCAGCACGATGCGACCCGACTGGAAGGACAGCTCTCCGGCGCCGCATGGATCGTCGACGCACTTCTAGGAACCGGCGCCCAAGGCAAACCCCGCCCGCCGCTGGATGTGGTAATCGAGCAGATCAACACCGCGCCGGCCCCCATCCTGGCGGTGGACCTACCCAGCGGCCTGGACTGCGACACCGGCCAACCAGCCCGGCACACGGTCCGCGCGGTAGTGACCTGCACGTTTCTCGCCGCCAAAACAGGCTTCCTCGCACCCGGCGCCGACAAGTACACCGGCCAACTACACGTGCTCGACATCGGCACACCGCGAAAGCTGATCGACGAAGTGCTTGCAGGAGGCGACTCCAGTCGCCGATGATGAGCCAAAAGCCACTTCAATCGGCGACTACAGCTCGGGAATTGGAATCCGCTTCCCGGTGAATTTCTTGTCAAGGTGGTCGTAATACGGGTACAGTTTGACACCGAAACCGCGATTCCGTTCCCAATTGGCTCGTGCGGCCCAAGGCGTGCCCGGGTGGTTTTTGATTACCTGGGCAAACAACTCGTTGGCGCGGTCGATGGTCGGCTGGGTCAACTCGCCGGTGAGTGTTTTCTTGCGGGTGGTAATGGCCCAACTGTGCAGGTAACGGTTTGGCAGACTCTTCATCGGCGGCACCTTGGGATTATTGACAAATTGATCCAGGTACACACCGTATTCATAGATGCGGACCTTGTATGCCAACAATTGGGCATGGATCAGATCGTAGTTGGCCTGCCAGCGTAGCGACGATTCATCGTCGCGAAGGCGCCGGTTCGCCTCGAGCAACTTTATCGCCTGGTCCAAGTACGCCAGATAGGTCTTGGCCTTTACGTGTTCCTGCTGCACCTGTGGCACGAACGTGTCGAACTTAAGCGAAAGGTGGATGCGCATCTCGATTACTTTGGCCGACTGTTTGTTATACGGGTTCAGATCGCTGATGATCCCCCATAGCATCATCTGCAGCTTGCTCTTGTCGCGATCGAAGAATATCTCTTGCCGCGCCCTGAGGTCGGGTCGGTATCCGCGCATAGCTTCCAGTTGGTATCGCCGCTTTTCACCCCGCACAATGTTCACTTCCTTGCTGGGCAGCAGGAAGAAGATGCCGCCGGTCTGGTGGGCCAGCCGAGATTGCTCGTATGGGCCGAATCCACTGGGAAACGCATCCCACCGGCGGTGGAACCCGTCGGTCTGTATCTGCTCGACGAATGCCGTCTCCGGTCCACGATCGATCACTATCCAGTGGATGCGCTCGGTCTGGGGGTGCTTCCAGCGCATCCGCGCGTAGGGATAGCCGAAGACCGCCTCGCGACCCAGAATGAAGACCTTGCAGCGGCTGGCCTTGGCTACGGCAATCGTCTCTTCCAGGTACTGCGCGTTGTTGCTGCGATCGCCGCTTTCATCGGTGACCAGGATCAGCGCCATGCGGCGCTGCGTCCGGTTAACGTAGTTGCGGTGCAAGGCGATCGAACGACCCACCGCCTGGCACATGATTTCCTTGCCCGACGGGTCGATCGGCACCGAATCAATCGCCTCGCAAATCTCCTGCAAATCGCTGGTCGGCTTGTTGGTGTGTACTATGAAGTCCTGGCCATAGCTGGTCACAGCGGTGGTCAAGGCATCGCCGCCGGACAGTTTGGTCAGTCCGAGTTCGGCGTAGACGCGCTCGATCCGCCCGCGGATCTCCTGCTGATCGTCCTTCATGCTTTCCGACTGGTCGAAACACCAGATGGCCAGCACTTTTGACTTGGAGAGCATCCATATAATTTCCCGGGTGATGCGATCGATGGCCTGGCTGTAATTGTCGACCACAGATCGGGCCTTGCCCGGCGCTCCCAACGGCACTTCGCTGAGCATCCTCTCTCTACCCGGATAGTAGTCCAGCGACTGGAGGGCAATCCTCGGATTGTCGGTATCTTGTTCGAGGATCGTGTCGTCCAAATTCGGATCGCTGACTTCCGGCACCTCCTCAGTTACGTTTGCCAAGCTGTCGGTAGCGAAGGTCAACTCGGTGGCCGCCTCGATCCGCTCGTCCAGTTCCACCGTCTCGAGTTCCTCCTGGGGCTCATCCGACTTCACGATCAACGGCGGTAAGGGCTCCCTGACGATTTCAGGCATCACCCACAGCCCAAGCGTGACCAGAAGCGCCAAGTGCAGGATCAGTGAAACGAGGAACGAACTGAGGGTCCTCAGAACGCCGGGCGGCAACCACCGCGTCCGGTAAGGCGAGGGCTCGGCATCATGCTGGTCGGCCGGCAATATATTGCTCAGCGGCATTGTATTTCCACCAGCGACGGGGGTGCAACCCGCTCACTATGGGGTTCGCCGGCTGTCCTGCGACTTATTCCCCGGCTCCAACGATCAAGGTGCTTGTGGCTTTGCAACCGGACGGATACAGTATCATTATAGATAACCGACCATGAATTTGTCCATGAAGTACGAAGTCGAGCAGAAATACTCCGTGGCCGGCATGGCCGCCCTGGAAGCAAAGTTGACCGGGCTTGGAGCGAGCATCTGCGAGCCGCAGTCGGAGGTCGACCTGTACTTTGCGCATCCAGTTCGCGACTTCGCCCAGACCGACGAGGCGCTGCGGATTCGCCGGAAAGGAACGGCGAATTCCATCACCTATAAGGGTCCGAAGATCGACCGGACCACCAAGACACGGCGGGAGATCGAGTTGCCGCTTCCGTCGGGTGAGGAGTCGGCCGAGGCCTGGGCCGGATTGCTCGAAGCGCTGGGGTTCACTCCGGTGCGTGAAGTCCGCAAGTCCCGCCGCAAGACCGGTGTTCTCTGGGACAATTATACGATCGAGGTTTCATTGGACGAGGTTGACACGTTGGGCACCTTCGCTGAACTGGAACTGGCCGTCGAAGCCGACCGCGTCGAAGCGGCCAGGGTCTGCATCGCCTCGCTGGCTGAAGCCCTGGAACTGCACCCAAGCGAGCGTCGCAGCTATCTCGAGTTGCTGCTGGAACGCTCACAACCTGTTTAGCCGCCGGGCTTGCCCGGCGCGTTGGTGCCTGTTGGGGTGGCATTTTAACTGCCACCCCAACAACGGTGGTACGTCCCTGAGCGCAGCGAAGGGCGTGTTTGGGGCACCTTGCCACGCCCTTCGTTCCTCAGAGCGTGCCACCAATCAGCGGACACTTGCCTCCACCTGTTGCTTCTCCTTGTCCTCTTTCTCCAGATCGGTCACCAGCGTTTCGGTCGTCAGCATCAGTGCGGCGATGCTGGCGGCGTTTTCCAGGGCAACGCGGACCACCTTCAGCGGGTCGATGATGCCTGCCTTGTACATGTCCACGTACTTGCCGGTGTTTGCGTCGTAGCCGGTGTTAGTAGGTTTCCCGGTTACCTCGTCGGCAACCACCGAACCGTCCACACCGCAGTTGTCGGCGATCTGCCGGATAGGCATCAGCAGCGCACGTTTAATAATGTCCACGCCGATCTTCTCGTCGCCGCGTGCGGCGGAGCGGGCCTTCTCGACCGCATCGTAGCAGCGCAACAGTGCCACCCCACCGCCCGGCAGGATACCTTCCTCGGCGGCCGCGCGGGTGGCATGCAACGCGTCCTCCACCCGGGCCTTCTTCTGCTTCATCTCGGCTTCCGTGCTGGCGCCCACCGAGACCACGGCCACGCCGCCGGCCAGCTTGGCCAATCGCTCCTGGTACTTCTCGCGGTCGTAGTCGCTGTCGGTCTCCTCGATCTGCTTGCGGAGTTGATCGATCCGGCTCTTGATGTCGGCAGACCTTCCGGCGCCCTCGACGATGATCGTCGAGTCCTTATCGACTGTTACTTTCTTGGCGCGGCCGAGTTGCTCCAGCGTAAGGTTTTCCAGTTTCAGGCCCAGGTCCTCGCTGATCATCGTGCCGGCGGTCAACACGGCAATGTCGCCGAGCATGGCCTTGCGGCGATCGCCGAACCCGGGGGCCTTCGCGGCCGCAACGTTCAGCACTCCACGGAGCCGGTTGACCACCAGCGTGGTCAACGCTTCGCCCTCGACGTCCTCGGAGATGATCAACAGCGGTTGGCCGGCACTGCTGACTTTCTCCAGCAGCGGGACGAGGTCGCGCAAATTGCTGATTTTCTTCTCGTGGATCAGGATGTAGGCGTCCTCGAGCACGCAGTCCATTTCAGGAGTGCGGTTGATGAAGTAGGGCGAGAGATAGCCTTTGTCGAACTGCATTCCTTCGACCAGCTCGTAGGTCGTTTCGGCAGTTTTGCCTTCTTCGACGGTGATCACTCCGTCTTTACCGACGCTTTCCATCGCCTCGGCCAGCAGGTCGCCGATGAAGTGGTCGTTGTTGGCGCTGATTGCACCGACGTGTGCGATCTCTTCTTTCTTGGTGACGGCCTTGGCCATAGACTGGAGGTGTTCGACGGCCGCATCGACGGCCCTTTCGATTCCGCGTCGAACGGCCGCCGGATTGCTACCCGCGGCTATGTTCCGCAGACCCTCGCGGAAGATCGCCCGGGCCAGCACAGTGGCCGTGGTGGTGCCGTCGCCGACGATGTCGGAGGTCTTCGAGGCGACCTCGTTGACCAGCTTAGCTCCCATGTTCTCGAAGCGGTTTTCCAGCTCGATTTCCTTGCTTACCGTCACACCGTCCTTGGTGACGCTCGGCCCGCCGAACGACTTGTCAAGGATGACGTTGCGGCCAGTCGGGCCCATGGTCAATGCAACCACGTCGGCCAGTTTTTCCACGCCGCGGAGCAGATGGTTCCGGGCATTATCTTCGTACAGAAGTTGTTTAGCCACTTTTGGCGGTTCCTCATTCTGATGGTTCTAGGTGGCGACGCGGTGCGGCGTCACTTGACAACTTTGGCCAGGATGTCGCTTTCGCGAATGATCTTAATCTCGTGCCCGTCGACTTCGATGTCCGTGGCGGAGTACTTGCCGTAAATCACCTCGTCGCCGACGGCGACCGACAACTCACCCCGCTCGCCGCTGTCGAGCAGCTTACCCGGTCCCGCTGCAAGCACGGTGCCGCGCTGCGGTTTTTCCTTGGCTGTATCGGGCAGCACGATCCCGCCGGCGGTCATTTCCTCGGCCTCCATCGGCTCTACCACGACCCGATCATCCAAGGGCCTCAGGTTGATTTTCTTCATGAACTAGCCTCCTGTTTGTGACTTGGTTTCTTGGGTATTCCACACAAATAATCGTTTAGCCGCTGGGCTTGCCCGGCGCATTTGAGTTCGAGCATATTGATACCAGCCAACGCGCCGGGCAAGCCCAGCGGCTAAACGGTAGATCAGTTGAATCTAGCGTTGTAGTACTAAGTTGTTGATCAAAAGCCTCCCATACCTCCTCCCATGCCTCCCATGCCTCCTCCCATGCCTCCCATACCGCCTCCCATGCCGCCGCCACCCATCCCACCGGGGCCTGGGCCGGCCGGCTCTTCTTCCTCCTTCGGGATGTCAGTGATCAGGCAGGAAGTAGTCAGCAGTAGCCCGGCCACACTGGCGGCGTTCTGCAAGGCGACGCGAACGACCTTGGCCGGGTCGATGATGCCGGCCTCGACCAGATCGCAGTAGCTGTTACGTTCGGCGTCGTAGCCTTCGGTTTTGGTCTTCATCTGTCGGACGCGATTGACCACGATGGCCCCGTCCTGGCCGCTGTTTTCGGCGATCGCTCGCAGTGGCGCGTCGAGCACCTTTTGCACGATTTTGGCGCCCAGGGCCTCGTCGCCGTCTAGTTCCAACTTATCGACGGCCTTGGCGCTGCGCAACAGGACCACGCCGCCGCCTGGAACGACGCCCTCTTCCAAGGCGGCCTTGGCTGCCGCCCGGGCGTCTTCCAGCAGGGCCTTGCGCTCTTTCATTTCGGTTTCGGTGGCCGCACCACAATTGATCTGCGCCACGCCGCCGGCCAGTTTGGCTAGCCGCTCCTGGAGCTTCTCGCGGTCGTAGTCGCTGTCGGTGACTTCCATTTCTTTACGGATTTGTTCGGCCCGGCCTTCAATTTCGGCCTTCTTTCCGCCGCCGCTGATAATAGTTGTGTTCTCCGTGTCGACGACCACCTTCTTGGCGGTCCCCAGGTCGGAAATCTTGACCGAGTCGAGCGAGACACCGAGGTCCTTGAAAACGGCCTTGGCGCCGCAAAGCGTGGCGATGTCGCCGAGCATGGCCTTGCGGCGGTCGCCGTAACCGGGCGCCTTGACCGCACAAGCGCTGAGAATTCCACGCATCTTGTTGACCACCAGTGTGGCCAGGGCCTCGCCCTCGACGTCCTCGGCAATGACCAACAGCGGCTTGTTCGCCTTGCTGACCGCCTCGAGCAACGGGATCAGGTCCTTGGCATTGGAGATCTTCTCCTCGTGGATCAGCACCAGGCAGCCTTCCAACTCGACAGTCTGGCCTTCCTGATTGGTTACGAAGTGGGGCGAGAGGAATCCGCGATCGAACTGCATTCCCTCAACGACCTCGACGTGCGTCTCGGCCTGCCGGCCTTCCTCGACGGTAATTACACCGTCTTTGCCCACCTTGACAAACGCGTCGGCCAATACGGCCCCGATCGACGGATCGTTGTTGCCGGCGATTGTGGCGATCTGTGTGATCTCCTTCTTGTTTTTCTCGTCCACCGGGGAAGCGGCCTTTTTGACCGACCGGACCACGGCGTCGGTTGCCTTGTGTATACCCCGAGCGAGTGCCATCGGGTCGGCCCCGGCAGCCACCATTCTAATGCCTTCCTTGTAGATCGCTTGGGCCAAGACGGTGGCGGTGGTCGTCCCGTCGCCGGCCACGTCGTTGGTCTTGGAGGCGGCCTCTTTGACCAACTGGGCGCCGAGGTTTTCATAGGGGTCGTCCAGGTCGATATCCTCGGCCACGGCCACGCCGTCCTTGGTGACCTTCGGTGCGCCCCAGCCCTTGTCCAGTACGGCATTTCGGCCCCGGGGTCCCAAGGTGGTGGTCACTGCCCGGGCCAACTTGCCCACGCCGACGGCCAGTGCCTGCCGGGCCTCGTCTTCAAAGACCATCTGTTTTGCCACAGCGGAATTCCTCCTGTTGCTGGCGAGAATGCACACGACGACCACATTTGGCAGCCGCGGCCGGTTTTCCCCCTCAGAAGTGCAAGCAGCGTGCCAATGCATTGCCGGTTGACGTAAGGTGCTCAGCGAGAAGATGTTAGGTTAGCGGAGACCGCTACCAGCCGGGACCCACCCAGCCGCAGAATCCCCCGAATATGCCATTTTGGCAGGGCACTCAGCTTCGCCTGGCGTGTAAGGTTCACCGGCTTCCTGCCAGCATCCCCTCGGTCTTCCCAGCCGGTCGGATCGGTGATAGAGTTTAAGTAACACTTCAGCCATTTGAAGTAAAACAGCCTAATAGCCGTTCGCGCAACGCGTCGCGGTAGTGCACCCGCGGGACGTTGTCCCCCGGCTTATTGTCTGTCTTTACGGACCACGAATTCTTTCGCAAAGTGAGCATCGGCAGCAGCGGAAAAATCACCTGGGAGGACAAGGTGGACATTTGTGGTTATGTTAAGGGTTTCGGAGACAGGCACCCCTAGCTCAATTGGATAGAGCATCGGTCTACGGAACCGAAGGTTAGAGGTTCGAGTCCTCTGGGGTGTACTTGCGGGCTTCGAGTGCCAGCAGCCGCTGCTTGGTTCGGATGCCGTCGGGGGCTGAGAAGCGGCCAATGCGGCCGTTGGCCGAAATAACCCGGTGGCAGGGGATGACCAGCGGGATGCGATTGCCGGCCATACAGTTGCCCACCGCCCGAGCCGCCCGCGGATGGCCTGCCGCGGCCGCAAGTTGACCGTACGAGCGGGTCTGGCCGTAGGGGATCTGCCGGCAGTGGCGGACGACCCGGCGTTGGAATTCGGTGAGCGGTTCCAAGTCCACCCGGACGTCGTGGAAGTCGACCTTGCCGCCCCGGGCGTAGGCCTTCAGCCGGCGGACCAGGGGTTCGTTCCACCGGCCGGGTCTGGCGTTTTCCAGCAGTGCAGTGTCCAATGCGTGGGTGGCCGCCCGCGGTGAGCGGTGAGCGAACGTGAGTTGCTTTAGCACGTCGCCCGCACCGATCAGGGCCATCCAGCCCAGTGAGCTGGGGAAGAGGACAAGAATAGTGGGGTCTGTAGCAGCGGCCATTTGACAATTCGCAGCCACTAGTCCTATACTATGAGAGGTCTTGAATCAACATGCAGCGTTCGCTGCCGCCGGCCAGTATCTTGGCCGGTTTTGGCGAAATGGGCGACAAGGAATATCCCGGATGAATCGCTACAGCTCTTTATCTGACGACTTCTACGTCAATATGAACCTTGGCACGGAAATGGAGCTTCCGGCCAACCGGGAGACGGTTCTGCACTTCTTTGAGCGGATGCAGAAGACCTATCCGACAATGCGGAATTTCTACTCCCGGGACCGGGGCGATTTTGTGCTCGAGGAAGACAAGGACAAGGGCAATTACCGGTGGTGTACGATCGAGCCCAGGCGCGTTTGCTCCGGCCAGGTCAACCCGGAGTCGATCGAGGGGGCGATCGAGCAGCACAAGCTGGTCTTGGAGTTGGCCCCCTACATGCTTTCGGTCAGCCCGTTGGACTGCGAAGCGCTCGACCTGCTGTTCGGCTTCGATTTCACCTACCAGGGCAACCACAACCAGCTTGTGGCCGAGGCCCTGGGAGTCAGTCCGGCGATGGAGCGGCTGATCGAGATTCCCGGCTCGACGGTGATCAACCATGAGCCGTCGCTGACGATCGCGTTGGACGAAGATTGCCGAACACAGTTTCGCCTGAGCGTGGAGACACGGACCAACGCCTACCAGGTCCGCACCGGCGACTTCCCGGAGGAGCAGCTCAGCGTGTACGTCACCGCCCGGCAGTACGGGAGCCTGGGACCCGACAAGACGTTTGTCGAGACGCTCGGGCGGTTGGAGGAGGTCTGTCGCGAGATGATCGAGAACCACGTCGTCGAGCAGATTCTCAATCCGCTGGCCCGCACGATCGCACTGAAGTGAGTCCTGTCCGTTTAGCCGCCGGGCTTGCCCGGCGCGTTAGTATTCGAGCCCATTGACCACCAAATAACGCGCCGGGCAAGCCCGATTTTCCGCAGGTTGTTTTTTCTGCTAAGACGATGGTGGTTGGGAACTGGGCGGCCGGGGCGAAAAAAAGGTTGAAAATCCGATAAATGTTAAAATAGGTAAACTTGCGCTGTGGAGCCTTTTACGGCAT
>JAUWHT010000456.1 GCA_030605745.1 Pirellulales bacterium
CCACCTGCGCCCAGCAAGGCCGCTCGGCCTTCGACTTCCTCTATGCTTCGATCCAAGCCCATTTCAACGAAACTCCAGTCCCTTCACTCCTGGCGCAGCCACCATAGGGCGAGCCGCCCAGTCAAGATTGCAAATTGCAAAATCATCATCTTCCACCAGCCAATTTGCAATTCTCAATTGGCAATTTGCAATCTCCTGGTCTTCTCCGTGGCCTCGTGAACGGTTACCATTTTCTCAATGCCCACTCAACGGCCGCCTTGGCATGGATTTTCGTGGTGTCGAATACCGGCACTGAACTGTCCTCCTGACTTACAAGCAGGCCGATCTCCGTACATCCCAGGACGATTCCCTGGGCCCGTTGATCCACAAGGCTTTCCATGATTCTTTTGTACCGTTCTTTGGACTCCTGCGCGATCTCACCAAGGCACAACTCGTCGTAGATGATCTGGTGAACTGCCTCCCTCTCCTCTTCGGTAGGTACGATGACCTCCAGGCCATGCTTTTCGGTCAGTCGTCCCTTGTAAAAATCGTCTTCCATGGTAAAGCGGGTGCCCAAGAGGCCAACGGTTCCCAAGCCGTGGGCCTTGACGGCCTGAGCGGTTGCATCTGCGATGTGCAGCAGCGGGATACTGATCTGCTTCTGAACTTCGTCCGCTGTCTTGTGCATGGTGTTGGTGCAGAGGACCACGAAATCAGCACCACCGTCCTGAACGTGTCGAGCAGCCTCGATCATTTCCTCTGTGGCCTCGGTCCACTTGCCGCCGTGTTGAAGCGGCTCGATCTCAGCAAAATCGACAGAGTACATGACGCACTTGGCGGAATGGAGCCCACCGAGCCTTGCCTTAACGCCTTCATTTACCAGCCGGTAGTAGACGAGCGAAGACTCCCAACTCATCCCGCCGATGAGACCGATAGTTTTCATGATGATTCCTCCAGCAACCACTCCCTGGCCCGCTCGACTAAGAGTAGGTCAGCAGCACAACGACGAACGTCGCTGTGCCGCTCCATCTTAATCGTCTCAGCGTCATCGTAGTCTTTAGGATCGAATGGTTCGGTCTCCCGGGCCCGTTCCAGGCACTCGGCCAGTTGCCATCGCTCGAAGATCGTCTTGATTTCAGCAACGAAGGCTGGGATTTCCGCTCGAAACTCGGTGTTGGTTTCAGCCGCTTCAAGGAAGTTGATGAACTTCTCTTCGACAAGGTACTTCAACACCTGCTGCATCCCGAACTCGTCCTCGATACCCCTGGCCGCCTTGCACTGCTCGATCCAGATCTTGTGCGGTTTCATACTCTTGGACTCGTATCAGACGTGACCAACCCCATCACTTGACACGCTCCAACTTGACTACATTCTTGGAGAAAAGATCATCGCTATTCTCCACCACAAACCGAGCTAAGTTCTCTGTCGTGTCGGTGAACACGACTTTAGTGAAACCGTGATCGCCCTTTTCGATGACGCCCTTGATCTTTCCACCTTCGATAGCTCGTTGCTTCGCTGCACAGTCGATCCCCTGGACCGTCAAACCGTCTCCCGTGACCTGATACCGGAAGATCAAGTACGTGGTAACAGTCTCGGGCGTCCAGCCCTTCTCCTCCACCAACTTGATCTGTTGGTCCTGTCCACCGGTTACGTTGAGGAATGACTTGCCTTCAATCATGGTGGGGAAGATCAACAACTCACCGGCCGATCTGATTTTGCCTTCCTTGGTGTGCGTGACGCCGACGACTCGCACCACGCTCTCGGGAAGGCTGTCGCCAAAGCGACCGATATGGTTGTAGCTTACTTCCCCGTCCTTGCCTTCGACTCGCCAGACGCCCGCCAACCGTTCGTCTACCTTAGACTTGTCGGGATCGGACAGCGGAACCGTCGAGTCGGAGCAAGACGTGAGCAGCAGGCAGAGTACCACCAGCGACATCAGGAAGAAAACTCGCTTCGTCTTCATTGTTCAATCTCCATTTTGGCCGACCGCTCCCTACGAAAATGGTATCCCTGATGGGCGGGTCTATGCAAGTACCCACCACTCAAAAACGGGGCCGAACGGGGCATTATAAACTGAAGGACGATGGATAACCCTTGCAAACCGTGATTTGCTGTTCCGGCCGCCGGTCGCGGTATTCTTCTTGGCCACTTCCGCGTTGCCCGATTGGTTTCCAGGTTTCCCGAAAAGGAGGTTCTATGACTTCACCCATTCTCTTGGCCAGTTCGTTGCTGGCCGTGGTGCTTCTGCTCGTCCTGGCCCGCGAGGTCCGGCTGCGGCGGGCACTGCAAACTTTGCTGCGACGTTTGATTACGCTTTGGAGGTCCAATACCCATGATCAGAGTACTTCTCGTGGTGGTCACAGTCATCGCAACCGCACTGATCGGCGGCTGTGAAGGCGGCGACGGGCGGCTGGTTGGAATGGCCCGGGAGTCTGCTGACCGCCAGGCCGAGCAGAACCGCCAGATGGCACAACTGCAGGGGCAGGTGGCTGAGGGGGCCAGACGGCTAATCGAAGCCGGCGCCCAGGCCCGGCAGGAGCTGACGGCCTTGCAACGCGACTTACGCGCCGATCAGGCCGAGGTGGGCCGCCAGCGCGACCAGTTGGAAGCCGAGCGTCGAGAGATTGCCAAACAGCGTCATCGGGATCCGATCATTGCCGCCGCCATGATGAACGTCGGCCTGGTGCTGGCCTGCCTGTTGCCGCTGGTGCTCTGCGGTTATCTGCTCTATGTGCTGCGGGACTCTGGGACGGAGGACGAGGCGGTGACGGAACTGCTGATCGAGGAGTTGGTTGCCGACCGGCCGCGTCTTCTGCCGCCAAGTCGTCCGCCGCCGGCCCTTCAAGAGCAGCCGGCAGGAGATACGGCCGAGGTGGCCAGCGACGAATGGACACGCGGCAGTTGATCGTCGGCTGCCTGTTCTACCCAGACCACCACATTCTTACGGAGGACCCTTTGTGAGTCACATTGTTACCATCAAGACCGAAGTCCGCGATGCCGCGGCCGTGCGGGCGGCCTGCCGGCGGCTGGTGCTGGCCGAGCCCGTGCACCGCACCGTAAAGCTCTTCAGCGGCGATGCCACCGGCCTGGCCGTGCAGTTGCCCGATTGGCAATACCCCCTTGTCTGCGACACCCGCAACGGGCAGATCAAGTACGACAACTTCGAGGGCCGCTGGGGCGGTCAAAAGCACCTCGACCAATTCCTGCAGGCATACGCCGTGGAGAAGGGCCGGATCGAAGCTCACAAGCGAGGCCACTGTGTTGCTGAAACGCAGTTGACCGACGGCTCGATCAAGCTGGTGATCAACGTGGGAGGTGCCGCATGAAAACGATCGAGATCATTGTAAGCCCCAAGGACGAGACCCGGGTGCAGACCAAGGGTTTTGCCGGTTCCTCCTGCCGCGACGCCAGCCGGTTCATCGAGCAGGCACTCGGGCAACGTACTGCCGAGCAGCTTACCGGCGAGTTCCATCAAGTCCAGCCGGTGCAGCAGATTCAGCAACAGCGCAGTTGATCGCCATGCAGGCGGTCATCTTGGCGACGGTCTTTAGTCCCAATCCTCGTTTTCCAAGGAGAATCCCGATGACGCTCTCGGAGCGCCTGGTGGAGCACACACCCGCTCGATGGAACCGTTCATCCGAGATTCCCCAGATTACTCGTCGCAGCACGTACGTTCACCAGCGAGTGGCGTTTTTCCGGGGTTTTGTGAATTGTTGGTGTTTATGGACGTATGCTTCACCGATCCATAAATCCCCATCGACCGCCCTGTGCGGTCGCAAATTACTGCCTAATGCCAACTTGCGGCGACTGACCCTCGGCAATCCGCCTTTGTCGAAACGCCTGTCAAGACGAATTTTCTCCTGTCGAGCGACGCGGTAACATGTGTCGTAGCAACGCTTTACAGACGCTCGAATTGTTGGACGTTTTGGCCACCGTAACCCCGGCGCGCCGGGGGCGTCTCGCCGGCACACTGGTATGTTTCATGCGCCGGGGCTGAGTTCTGGCAGATATCCCCGCCCCCCGGCCTGCCGCCAAAACTCCCACGGCCGCGCGCTTCAGCCAAGATAAACCAGGCATCCTTTGCATCTTGGCGCCTTTGTGCGAGGCACGAAACGAAACAAGTTTTCAAAGAGCAAAAAGCGATGGCACACCGCTTCAACGTGAACGTAAATGAATGTATCATACTGGTCGGCCAATTTCAAGATCAAGAATTGGCCACACCTGCCTGCTGCCATCTTCCCGACACACTGCTTGCCTGCGGCAAGCAGTGGCACACCATCAATCACGGGCACCCGGTGTGCAAGCCTCGCCCCTAAGTCATTTGCGCCGATTGCGGCGGAGACCCCACAAACTTAGTGTAACGCCCGCTGTGAGAAGCAACACGATACTGCCCGGCTCTGGAATGGGGCTGAGCAGGAATGCGCGACCGTTGCCGTCATGCCAGCCACCCCCGACGATCTGCCCCGATGAGTTGATGCCGCAAGCCTCCGCCAACGTCCAATTGGACGCGGGATCGATTAGGTCGTTCAGGTCGGTCATGGTTGAACCGTCGTACAGGAAGGCGTGATAAGTACCGATGGTCATGTCCACCCTGCCTACAACCTGTCCGGAATTGTTGATACCGAAGGCCTCGCTGGAGTCGCCACCAAGGGTGCCGAGGTCGGTCATGGTCGAGCCGTCGTACAAGAAGGCGTGATAAGTACCGAGGGTCGTGTCCGCCCTGCCTACGATCTGTCCGGAATCGTTGATGCCGTAGGCCTCGGCGTAATTGCCGCCAAGAGTGCCGAGGTCGTGCATCGTGGAGCTATCGTACAGGAAGGCTTGATAGCCGCCCGGCATGCCCGCCCTGCCTACGATCTGTCCGGAATTGTTGATGCCGTGGGCCTCGCTGGGGTTGCTGAAACCGCCAAGGGTGCCGAGGTCCGTCACGGTCGAGCCGTCGTACAGGAAAGCGTGATCATAAGCGCCCCCACAGCCTACGACCCATCCGGAATCATTGATACCGATTGCTTGGCTGTCCTCGCCCACAAGGGTGCCGAGGTCGTGCATCGTGGAGCCGTCGTACAGAAAAGCGTGGTTAAAGTGCTGGGGTGGGATCCCGCATGCGGTGCCTACGACCTGTCCGGAATCGTTAATGCCGTAGGCCTCGGCGTAATTGCCTCCAAGCGCGCCGAGGTCGTGCATCGTCGAGCCGTCGTACAGGAAAGCGTGGCAAGCGACGGTCGTCCACGCGCTACCTGCGACCTGTCCGGAATCGTTGATGCCGAAGGCAGAACTGTAGTCACCGCCGAATGTTCCCAAGTCGGTGACCGTGTAACGCACTTCGGCGTTTGCTGCGGCCGAAATTGCCAACGCGGCAACGGTGAGAAGGGATTTCTTAAGCATGGACGCTACCTCCTGAAAGGAACTGTCTTTCTGGTACGATAAACCGACCATCATGTAGTTTCAGCGTGGGGCCAAGAATCGTCTACCGGAGGTGCGCGGGAACTCTGTGGGAGCCTGGCGGGGGGTATGGGACAGCCGCGATCATCGACCCATTCCCACAGTACGCCCTCGCCGGTGCCGTCGCTAGAGAAATGGAGCATCGGCGGCCGTTGGTGTTGGTTGAGTGCCCTGATCGTCTCGCGCAGCCGGCGTTTGGGTTCTTGGTCTTCTTGTGGTGGCAGTGGATCGAATACCCGAGGCGGCCAGCCTTCCTCCTCAAAGGCCGCTAGAACGGCTACTTGGTTTGGCGCGGGAACGCGAAAACGTTTCACTACCTGCCCATCAACAGATAGTTCGCGCCGCAGCATGTCCCAACGGGGAACGCCTTGCGCTGCCGTCAGGAGCTTCATTGGTTTACCCTCGGTGCAATGTGCAGTTCAGCCGGACACGGCACGGTATCCCGGCGCAAACAAAAAGGAGCGCCGAAACCAAGGCTGCTTTCGAGACCCTTGCGACAGGGCACCAACGAACAGCACCTGGCCCGGCGCCCCCACAGCAGGGGCGCGGTCCAAGTACTGCCTCGTTGGTCCAAGAGCCTGAAGGCTCAGCGGTCGCAATTTCTCGAAAGGCAGTAACTTGACGCTCGCGCGTCTATGAATTGTCGATCATGGCCCTCACTTGGCCACGGTTGTCATTCCTCCTTTTGACTCGAAAACGTAGCACGCCGGCACAAAGCCGAGCACATCTGCAATTGTAATCAGACCCGCCCCACAGGGTCAAGTAGCAGGCTCGAGCGGAACAACCGGCAACTCGGCGACACCCACCAGGTAGAGCGGTTCCTTTACCAGGTCGAGCAGGAAAGCAAATGGGCCGCCACATCAACCGGCCAGGTCCAGTTCAACCTGAGCAGTGCGACCAGCCCGGCGCGGTCGCTAGCCGAATCGAGTCTGGCCGCAGCCGATGCGCTGGAGCGAATGGCGCGGGCAAGCGGTCAGATCAACATGCCGAACATTCCTACCGTACCGACCCTGACCTCGGCCAAGGGTGGGCTGGTCCGAAAGTTTTCCGGCGGCGGCCTGGTCCAAGTCGCCCGGCATCTGTCCCAAGGCGGTTTTCTTCCGCAAGGCACCGATACCGTCCCGGCCATGCTCTTGCCCGGCTCGACCCTTTGGGCGACCGCGATGTTCGACAACGGCGACGTGCCGGTCCAAAACGGCGACCAACTCAAGGCGACTTACACCGTTACGGCGTAAGCGATCGGCACCCGATTGGTTCCGGTTCTGCAAGAGCAGTTAGCGCGCCCGGGACCGCCTACGGAGTCGGAAATCTATCACGAAGTCACCTCGCTGGACGCAGAGTTCGACCAGATCAAGTGCGATCTACGGTCCGGTGAGATTTCGGTCACCACGGACCCGATCGTGCTGGAGGACTTCGAGTTGGGATGTTTTGAGATCCGGCTCGATTGGAACCAGCTTTCCAGCCCGCCAGCGTATCGCGTGGTGGCATTGGAACCCAATCCGGCGGCCACCAACAGCAGCGTCACCCATCCGCACGTCCAGGACGAATACCTGTGCGAAGGGGACGGTCGCAGGGCCATCGCGGCTGCCCTGGAAGAAGGCCGTTTGGGTGATTTCTTCTTGATCGTCTCGCGGCTGCTGGCCACATATGCCCAGGGCAGCGCGTACGTCGAACTGGCCGACTGGGAAGGAGTCCCTTGCCGCGACTGCGGATCGCCCATCTCCGAGGACGACCGCTGCTCCTGCGAGCGGTGCGAAGAGACACTGTGCGTTGAGTGCGCTATCTCGTGCCAAGGGTGTGGCTTGGGCTATTGCTCTGGGTGCATCTCGGCCTGCGAGGCCTGCGAAGCGGACTATTGCACTTCATGCCTCTATCTGTGCCCCGCGTGCAGAAAGCAAGTCTGTCCGGATTGTTTAACGGAAAACCTCTGTAGGAGTTGTTATGAAAAGCAACAGCAAGAACAAGAAGAAGATGCCGACGATCCGGTGGCCGGCGAGCCCGAGCCTTCGGCTGAGTCCAACCGCCTGGGCAAAGCTGCTCTTTCTGCGTGACCTGGGCGACACCGAGGTCGGCGGCTTCGGAATTGCAGCGGCCGACGACCTGCTGTACGTCGAGGATGTGCAGCTCGTTCGGCAAGAGTGCACCGCCGTGTCGGTGGTGTTCGACGACGAGGCGGTGGCCGACTTTTTTGACCGGCAGGTAGATCGGGGCCTGCGGCCTGAACAATTCGCCCGGGTGTGGGTCCACAGTCATCCCGGCCACTGCGCAGAACCCAGCATCGTCGACGAAGAGACGTTCAGCCGGGTGTTCGGCAAGTCAGACTGGGCGGTAATGTTTATCCTGGCACGGGGCGGTCAGACCTGCGCCGAACTCTCCTTTCACATTGGCCCCGGCGGGTCGACACTCATCCCGGTCAGCGTCGACTACAGCCGGCCGTTCGCCGGCAGCGACCAGCCGGGCTGGAAGCGGGAGTATCAAGCCAACGTGCAGATCTTTTCGGCCCCGTTGACCGTCGAACAGGGAATCACCTTCGCGCCGGCCGAACCGGACTTGCCAGCCTTTGTGGAACAGGACGAATGGCCTGACGCCTGGGGTGAATATCTAGCCGACGAGCAGGAACCGCTACTGCAAGGAGTGCGAAATGGCGTCTGACCAAGATCGTTACGTCCACCAACAGGACTTGGTTCCTCAGGACCGCTTGGGATCGCTCACAGCCACCGTGATCGGTGTAGGCGCGATCGGCCGCCAAGTGGCCCTGCAGTTGGCGGCGATCGGTGTGCCGAGGTTGCAGTTGATCGATTTTGACGCGGTTGACTTGACCAACGTCACTACCCAGGGCTACCTGGCCTCCGACGTGGGCCGGCTCAAGGTGCTGGCCACGGCAGCTGCCATCCGGCAGATCGATCCGGCCATCGACGTGGCGACCATCCAGGACCGCTACTGGCCCCGGTTCGAGATTGGCGATGCGGTGTTCTGCTGCGTCGACTCGATCACTGCCCGCTCGGCTATCTGGCGATCGGCGGCCCCACGATGCCGCTTCTGGTCCGACGGCCGCATGTTAGGCGAAGTAATTCGCGTCCTCAGCGTCGCCGACGAGGAGGGCCGCGACTACTACCCCACCACGCTGTTTGCCCAATCCGACGCCCAACCGGGCCGCTGCACCGCACGGAGCACAATC
>JAUWHT010000420.1 GCA_030605745.1 Pirellulales bacterium
CGCTATTTGCGGTGTGATCCATGCCGCCCTCACCCTCTGCCCCTCTCCCAAAGGGAGATTTAAAACACGTTCTTAGGGTTCAGAGGCCTCGATCCTCAACTGCTTGCTAGCACAACTTTGAGAATACTATATCCGGTGCAACCTTGTCAAACGCCAGAATCGAAAATTCCGCCCGTCTCGCGCCACTTACGGAGGGGGGGTATGGTTGCTACCACAGGAAGTGTGGCATTCCACATTCCCGTCAGACAAGCTTGCTCGTCTCCTTTGCTCCCTCAAAATGCCTTTTGGGGGAAAGAAAACCCAACCATTCAGGAATTCCGCGTTGCGTTTAGCGCGCTGATGATGTTATCTTGCCCACCCTCGGGTTATGCGATGCGTGCCGGCCGCCAGCGACCGCTCCTGCATGGACTGCACCGCCGTGATCGCCCGTGCCCGACGCACCGCTGAGAGCGACTCATCGAGGCTCTCCTGAGAGACAGCCGATAGAATAGCCACCGGTTTGCCATTGGAAGTGACGTGTACCAAGTCAAGGGGGAATTCTCGCTTCCCGCTAGCAATAGCCAACGAAGCCACGTGCCGCGCAGCGGCCGGGCTTGCCCGGCGCGTCCTTGATACTCTAAAATGCTGGGTTTGGTCGCCAGTGCGTGCCGCTCCAGGAAACGATACAAGGACTTAACGATGCCTCAGCTTGTGCCCCCTCATGGCGGTTTGACGGAACCGGTCTGCCGCACAATTGACTCCGATGACTCCGATGCAAAAGACAACTTTCTGGCCCGTGCGAAAACGCTGACCAAGGTGCCCGTCTCCGACGCCGATCTGTCGACCGTCTATCGGCTCGGCGACGGGGGCTTGAGTCCGCTGGTCGGACCGATGGATTCGGCTGCGTACGATCGCGTGCTTGAGGAATCGGTTATCGAGCATGACAGCCGGCTGTACGCCTGGACAATTCCGCTGGCCTTGCCGATCACCGGGGAGCTTGCCGCGCAATTATCCGCCGGCCAGGAAGTGGCCCTGGTCAACTCGGCCGATCAGATCGTTGGCACGCTGGAAATCAGCGACATTTACCCGTGGAACAAGCAGAAGTATCTCGCGTCGGTCTACCTGACCGATCGGACCGACCACCCGGGCGGCGACATGGTGCTGGTGGCCGACGCGGACAAGACGCACCTGCTTGGCGGCTCGATCCGGGTTCTGCCGCAGCCGAAGGACCCGCGGTTCGGCAAGTACGTGCTCTCGCCGCGCGAAGTACGTCAGCTTTTGGCCCAGAAAGGTTGGGAGCGGGCGGTGGCCTTCCAGACCCGAAATCCGTTGCACCGAGCACATGAGTACGCGCTGGTCTGTGGGCTGGAGACGCTGTTGCGAGCTGGTCACAACGCCGGGGCCTGCCTGAATCCTCTCGTCGGCGAGACCAAGGGCGACGACGTGCAGGCCGACGTGCGGATGCACACGTACGAAGTGCTGATCGAGAACCGCGCACTGGGCGAAGGCGACAGCGACCCAGAGTTGTGGGGACCACGCGGCGAGTCGGTCCCCGATCGGGTAATCCTGCTGGGGCTGGACATCAAGATGTTTTACGGCGGGCCGAAGGAGGCCGTGATGCACGCCGTCTACCGGCAGAACTTCGGGTTTACCGACATCATCATCGGGCGGAAGCACGCCGACGCCCCGTATCACGATGGTTCGCCCATCTGGGGCGATTTCGACGCCCAGGAAATCTTCAACAACTTAGCCGGCGACCTGAAGATACACCCATTGAACGTCGGCTTCGCCGCGTTCTACGAGTCGTTGGGCCGGGTCGACCTGATGGAAAACCACCCGGACGAAAAACCCGTCTTCATCTCCGGCAAGCAGGTCCGCAAGGCACTAACGGAAGGCCGGCCGGTCGACACACGAATCATGCGCAACAGCACCGCCGCGATACTGACTAAGGCGATGGCCGAAAGGTAGCCAATACCACACTAGGTTCACCACGGAGACACGGAGATCACGGAGCTTAATACCAATTGCACCAACAACTTTTGGCTAAGTCCATCTTTCTCGTATTCTCCGTGGCCTCCGTGTCTCCGTGGTGTTTTCCTCGGCTGTGGCAGAGTTAGCAACTCCTGTTGCCGCCCTATTGCCCGGCATCGCTGGCTGCCGTACCCTGTTAGGCCATGCTAGCCAAGGCCGACAGACCGCTTGCCGTCTTCGAACATCGCCGGGCCAGGCGGTTGGCGTATTGGAACGGCGGGGTATGGGCGCTGGGCAACGGGCTGACCAGTACCATGCTGGTCGTTTATTTGGCCATGGAGTTCGACGTGCCGGGGATCGGGCTGGGAATCAGCCTGATCCTGGCCGCGCCGCGATTGGCCGGGCTGCTGCGGCTGGCTGCACCGGCGCTGATCGGTCGGCTGGCCGATCGGAAACGCTTCTGCCTGGGCGCGTTTCTGGCCAGCGCGTTGGTGCTGTTCGCCTTGCCGCCGGTGGTGGCACCCGGTTTGTTGCCCTCGACGGCCGCTTCGCTGGCCGCGCTGGTCGCGCTGTGGTGCGTGTACCATCTGTTGCAATACCTGGCCACGGTGGCCCTGTGGTCGTGGCTGGCCGACCTGGTGCCGCTGCGGATTCGCGGCCGGTTCATCGGCCGCCGCGAGCGGTGGATGGTCGCCGGCCAGGCCGTGGCTATGCTCGACGCCGGGCTGTTCGTCTGGGGATGGAGAAAAGTCCATCCGGAGTTGCCGGGCTGGACGGGCTATGCGATTCCGGCCGTCGTTGGGGCCTGCTTCATGATCGCCGCGCTTGTGCCGCTTACAAAAATACCCCGGGCGGCGACCAGCCGGATCGTGCGGTCAGGAGCTTCGTTTTCTTCCATGCTGGCCCCGTTTTCCGATCCGCGATTCTTGCGGCTGCTGGTATTCGGATGCTGGCTCTCGTTTTTCAACGGCATCAGCCAATTGGCCCAGAATGTCTACCCGTACTGGGAGTTGGGAATCGGGCTTTTCGTGATGCTGGCGCTGAAGACCGGCATGAGGCTGGGGCAGTTGACCATAAGCCCTTGGGTGGGAGGGGTCGCCGATCGGTTGGGCAACCGGCCGGTGATAATGCTCAGCCTGCTTATGGTCGCCACCGGCCCGTTGTTCTACTTCCTCGCCACGCCCGATCAGCCCTGGTGGCTCGCCGGTGCATGGGTTGCGTGGATCGCCTGGGTGGGGCTGAACGTGTGCCTGCCGAACCTGATGCTAAAACTCTCGCCCGGCGAGTCGAACACCCCGTACATCGCCACCTACTTCGCAGTGACCGGGCTTTGCCATGCGCTGAGCACGGTGCTGGGCGGGGTGCTGTTCGACCACTGCCGCAACTGGACGTTCACCTATTTCGGCAGCGTCGCATTGGACTACTACCAGAGCATTTTTCTGTTCGGCTGGCTGACGCGGAGCCTGGCCGTGCTGGTGTTGCTGCTGGTCGTCGAGGGCTCGGGCCGTCGTAGGAAGTCCGTTTAGCCGCCGGGCTTGCCCGGCGCGTTGGTACTCGAGCGTATTGACCACCAAAGAACGCGCCGGGCAAGCCCGGCGGCTAAACGACCTCCGCTTGGGCGGTTGCTTTCGTCGGGTTGGTTTCGTAGGATAACGGCTGGTCGATCGTTCTGTTCACCTGTTCCAAGGAGTCAGAAAAAATGCGGAAGAATCTGTTGGTTAATGTCGTTGCGGTGTTTCTGGTTGCAGCCTGGGCTGCCGCGGCATCGGCCGAGGTCCGATTGCCCGGCTTCTTCGGCCAACACATGGTCTTGCAGCGTAACGTGCCCGTGCCCGTTTGGGGTTGGGCCAACCCGGGTGAAAAAGTCACCGTCACACTCGGCGATCAGAGCAAGACCGCCGCGGCTGATAGTGCCGGCAAGTGGGCCGTCAAGCTCGATAAGCTCGAAGCCAGCGGACCGTACACGCTGTCGGTTAAGGGCGATAACACTATCGAGATCACAGATGTGCTCGTCGGCGAGGTATGGCTTTGCTCTGGCCAGTCAAACATGGTATGGCCGGTCGAGCAGTCGGCCAACTTCCCGGCGGAAAAAGCCGCGGCTAACCATCCGCAGATCCGCATGATAACCGTGGCGCAGCGTGCGGTCGAAACACCGCAAGATGACTGTAAGGGTGCGTGGCTGGTATGCAGCCCGCAGACCGTCGGCGGCTTCTCGGCCACCGCCTACTTCTTCGGACGCGAGTTGCACACGAAGTTGGACATGCCGGTCGGGCTGATCAATTCCTCCTTGGGCGCCACGCCGGTCGAGGCGTGGACCAGTCTGAAGGCCCAGCAGGCTGTACCTAAGCTAAAGCCGCTGCTCGACAGTCGTCCCGAACACAGCTATCAGCACCCGACCGTGCTGTACAACGGCATGATTGCCCCGCTGGTGCCCTACGCTCTGAGGGGTGCCATCTGGTACCAGGGCGAAGCGAACGCGCTGATTGGAAATCCCAGCCTGTACGGCCTGCAACTGTCGACGATGATCGAGAACTGGCGCAATGATTGGGCGCAGGGCCACTTCCCGTTTATCTATGTCCAGTTACCCAACTGGCGGGCGCCGCAGAAAGACCCGGTCGAGACCAGTGGCTGGGTCATCGTCCGGGAAGAGATGCTTAGGACCCTTTCGCTCGGCGACACCGGTATGGTGGTAACCATCGACATCGGCGAGGCAGACGACATCCACCCGAAGAACAAGCAAGACGTCGGCAAGCGGCTGGCCATCTTTGCGCTGGCGACCACCTACGGCAAGGACATGGTTTACTGCGGCCCGTTGTACAAGTCGATGAGCAAGCAAGACGGCAAGGTAGTGATCCGGTTCGATCACGTCGGGGATGGGCTGATGGCCAAGGGCGACGGCCCGCTTAGGGGTTTTGCCATTGCCGGCAAAGACAAGAAGTTCGTCTGGGCCGAGGCAAAAATCGAAGGCGACACCGTGGTCATCTCCAGCCCGGAGGTCAAGGACCCAGTAGCGGTCCGCTACGCCTGGGCCGACAACCCCAACTGCAACCTCTACAACTCCGCCGATCTGCCCGCCTCACCCTTCCGCACCGACGATTGGGCGAAGTGAGGTGGGTGCAAGGCTTTGTTCGGCAGTGCTTTGGATCAGTGGGCGTGAACGAGAGACTCTCTGACTGCTGCGGGAACTCTAATGGGGACAAAGCGATCTCGAGAGTAGAGGTAGTCCTCTCCACTTTCGTCAATCACTCTGATGTCCCCATCCGCCGCGGCGTCCTCATCGGGCACAATTCTGTATATCTTGTGCAATTCGAGTGACGCGGGGTAGTCCGTGTTGTCCACGCAGACGACGAATCCTGTTCTGGCTTGTTTGGATGTGGCCATGGTCAATCCAGGTAATGCTTTCGTTTCAACTCGCGTCGGCCAATACCGTGCGCTTCATACCAATGCAACTCCGCCTTTCGAACGCGACCGCTGCGCAAACGGATCCTCGCTTGACCCTTGAGTTTGCGCCATCGGCCACGACCGTACAGGCGGTTCAGTCGAGCCCGGTTGCGAACGCCTGTACCTCGGGCAATGGATTCGATCTCCGTGATCTCGCTGATTACCTCGAATTCCATACTGTCTCATTATACCACGCTGAAGTGGAGCATTCAATCTCGCTGCCCAACGTCGGAGACCACGGGTCTGACCAGCATTTTATGGCGGTGCTAACACTACAACGCTAACTCAACCTCAATGAATACACCACGGAGTCACGGAGGACACGGAGAAGATTACGAGAAAGATAGGATTTTGCTGGGCAATAAGTTGCTTGATACTACAACCCGCTCCAAAACAACTTACATGAGGATTTTCGACTATGCGGCAAGAAGCTGCAAGTTGTTGCAATAACTAGACTTAAACTCCGTGTTCTCCGTGTCTCCGTGGTGAACATAGCGTTGTAGTACTAATGTGGTCGTCTCCAGCCCGGAGGTCAAAGACCCCGCGGCGGTCCGCTATGCCTGGGCCGACAACCCCAACTGCAACCTCTACAACTCCGCCGGCCTGCCCGCTTCGCCCTTCCGCACCGACGATTGGGCAAACTAACCGGGCGCACTATTCGTTGTCGGGTGCAGTAACCCGTTTTGCCCGGGATTCGATTTCGTGTTCGATCGATTCCCACAGCGCCGAGCAAAAAGGGGCGCTGCGCGAAGGACAGTGTGCCCGATGGCAGAGCTGGCAACCATGGAAATCCAACTCCGTTGGAAAACGTATTCCGGACACGCTCTTGTTGGGTATCATGAGGAAGCTGTCGGTCAATTCGACGCCAATCAATTCGTTGCTGTCGCCGAACAGAGAGAACAGTTCTTTCTGCTGCTCAATCGGCCAGACTGTCACGTCGCTTGAGCCGGGGCTCATTGTCGCTGACTTGCCCAGTGTATACCGCTTGTTCAAATGGGCAGCCAGATGTGAGAGGCTGACTCCGAGGAGAGCTGTTTTGATTGAGTCCAGCCAGAACCGCTTGAGAAAATCGCCTTGCGGTATGTCAATCTGGTCGAGTTCTCTCCCGCATGTCGCGATGAACGCGAACACGCGTTCGGCCTCCTCCAGATTCCTGCGAAGCGCATGGCTTGTGAAGGTTACGCCGTCGATGATCACGGTGTCATCACCCTTCGCATCGATGTAGCACTCCTTGTACAGGGCCTTGGGTCTTGCTTCGGCGGAAGCTCGACACGCAAGATCCCTGAACTCGGCAGCATCTTCAGTTCCCGACTCAAGATGCGCTCGCTTGAGCAGGGCATCCACGTCCAGCACAAACGGGATATCATCGAGTAGTTGCATCTAGATGAGCCCAGACCGAAAATGCAATTTTACACTCAGACATGCAACCCCGTCGAGCGAGCCGGATTTGTGGGGCATAACTCCGCCAAAGGAGGCGGCACTTCTGCCAAAATGGCAGTTTCCCAGACTACCCAGATATCAAGATTTTCCTGTCGCTTTGGGTTTGCCTACGTTGTAAAATGTTATGTGGGAACCGTTTATCGCCGACGGGGCCTGAAAATGGGCGAGAATCGGCGCGGGCGGCATCCTAATTGCGTTCTGGCCCTAGCGCGGGGCAAGCCCCGCCGCTACACGGCGAAGTCAAATTCCGAATTCCCAGTTCAGAATTCCGGTTGCGGCCGCAGACCATCCCAAGCCATGCTTCTCGAACCTCCATCACTGTTGATTACCGACGACGACCGTGGATTCCGGGAGACGTTGCGGGTGGTGTTCGAGCCGCAGGGGTTCAGGACCCTTTTGGCCGAGGATGGGGAGGAGGCCCTTCAGATCGTGCGCAGCCAGGAGGTCCACCTGGTGCTGCTGGACATGCACATGCCCAAGCTGACGGGGCTGGAGACGCTGCGGCTGTTGAAGCAGTTCCGGGCGATGCTGCCGTGCATCTTGTTATCGGCCCAGTTGGACGAGTTTCTGATCGAACAGGCCCGACTGGCCGAGGCCTTCTCGGTGCTGTCAAAGCCGGTGACCTTGGGCCAACTCACCGGCACCGTCCGCCAGGCGCTAAGGTGGACCTACGACTGGCGAGGATAGTACTACAACGCTATGTTCACCACGGAGACACGGAGAGCACGGAGCTTAAAGTCCAGTTGTTGCAGCGAAAGCAAAACCCTATCTTTCTCGTATCTTCTCCGTGTCCTCCGTGACTCCGTGGTGTATTCATTGAGGTTGAGTTAGCGTTGTAGTGATAGCCGTTTGCGGTCATGCGCCGTCGGCCGCTTCGGATTTGGAGGGCTTTGCCTTTTCTTCTTTGGCGGCCGGGCGCTTGGCGACGTCAGCGGTGCCGGGGACGATCATCGGGCTGGGTGAGTTGGCCTCGATGATCTGCTTCAACTCGTCGGTATCAATCACTTCCTTTTTCATTAAGCGTTCGGCCAGAGCCACCAGCGCCTTTCGGCGGGTTTGCAGAATATGGCGGACTTTCTCCTGTGACTGCTCGACGATGTGCTTGATTTCCTCGTCGATTTCCCGGGCCGTCTGCTCGCTGTGGCTCCGTTCGCGGGGCATCTCGTCCTGTGGGCTGAGGAACATCGCCCGACGGCTCTCGCGGTAGTTTACCCGGCCCAAACGGCTCATGCCGTAGTCCATGACCATGCTCCGGGCGAACTCGGTTGCCCGTTCCAGGTCGTTCTGTGCCCCGGTCGACACGTCGTCGAAGATCATCTCTTCGGCCAGGATGCCGGCCAGCAGGACCTGGATGCGGCTTTCCAACTCGGTTTGGGTCATCAGGTAGCGATCGCCTTCGGGCCGCTGCATGGTGTAGCCCAAGGCGGCCATCCCGCGGGGGATGATCGAGACCTTGTGGACGGGATCGGTGTTTGGAAGGCTACAGGCCACCAGTGCGTGGGCGCTTTCGTGGTAGGCCACCCGCTGCTTCTCGTCTTCGTGGATGATTCGCTGTTTCTTCTCCAGCCCGGCGGTGACGCGCTCGACGCCTTCGGTGAATTCGGCCATGGTTACAGCCGGCTTGCTTTCGCGGGCGGCCAGAAGGGCCGCTTCGTTTACCAGGTTGGCCAGGTCGGCGCCGACGAATCCCGAGGTGATCCCAGCCACTTCCTTTAGATTGACCGACTCGTCGAGCTTGACCTGCTCGACGTGGACCTTGAGTATTTCCTCGCGGCCGCGGATGTCGGGGCGATCGACCAGCACGTGGCGGTCGAACCGACCGGGTCGCAGCAGTGCCGGGTCGAGCGTTTCCGGACGGTTAGTGGCGGCCATCACGATCACCCCGCTGTTGGAACTGAAGCCGTCCATTTCGACCAGAAGCGCGTTGAGTGTCTGTTCCCGCTCGTCGTGCCCGCCCACGATACTGCTGCCCCGTGTCTTCCCCAGCGCGTCCAACTCGTCGATGAACACGATGCATGGCGCCTTGGCCTGTGCCTGTTGGAACATATCGCGTACCCGCGCGGCGCCTACGCCGACGAACATCTCGACGAAGTCGGAGCCTGAGATGCTGAAGAACGGCACGCCCGCCTCGCCGGCAATCGCCTTGGCCAGCAGCGTCTTGCCCGTACCCGGCGGTCCGACCAGCAGCACGCCTTTTGGGATCCGGCCGCCGAGTACCTGGTACTTTTCGGGCGTTTTCAGGAAGTCGACCACTTCGCGCAACTCCTCAACCGCCTCGTCGATTCCGGCCACGTCGTCGAAGGTTGCGCCGATGTCTTCCTGGGCGAACAGCTTGCCGCGAGAGCGGCCGAAGGCCATCGCCGACCCGGCCCCGCCCAGCCGACGCATCATGAAGAAGAACACCATCAGCAGAAGCGCCATCAGCACGAACATCGGCAGGTAGGCCTGCCAACCGCTGGGAGCCTTCTCCGCCCGCACGTTCACAAAACCCTTCTCCCTGGCCAGGTTGAAAAGCGCATTGTTGTCGTCTTCCAGTCCCAGTCGAGGGGTGTGGAAGGTGACGTTCTGTTTGGGCTCGGTCCGCTTGCTTTCCGGCTCGATCACTTGCATGGTGACCTTGCCGGTGATTTCGTGTGGACCGAACTTCAAGTTCGCCAGCTTGGAATACCTGACTGTCACCTGCTTGTCCTCGGCGCCGTGTCGGACAGTGATTGCAGGATCGGGGTTCTTCTGGTCCGATGCCCCCTTCTCAATGAACTCGACCAACTCGCCGTAGGGGATGTCCACCGGGTTGTCGGTCCCCAGTAGACTGACCAGAAATAGGGTGCCCACTCCCAGGGCCAGCAGGTACCAAACGATGTTGCCGCTCACCGGAGGCGTTTTTCGCTCGGGCGTCTGGCGTTCCGAGTCAGGCTGCTTCTTCTTTTCCATGGCTGCTCTCTTGTGTTCCTCCTTCGCCACGCGCAATTATACCACTTTGTGGGCCTGTCGGGGGACAACTTGACTGGGGGGGCGACCTGGTTCAGACTGGGATTAGTTGGCCGTCTCTCGACACGACACTTGACAATAGCCGGGACTGGGCGCGTCGCGGGGTGTACCCGCGGGACGTTGTCCCCCGGCTATTTAGCTACTGCGTGTTCCATCATTCCGCATTCATCACTGCGGCCAGCTTTCCTTCGGGGGTCAAGCCGGCGGCTCGCCAGACTTTGTCCAGTGCCTCGGCGGTTTGCTTGACCACCACGTCACGGCGCCGGCTCCGGAAGATACCCCGGGAAGGCTTCACAGTGACGGGGCCGTTGTAACCGAATTCGGCCAGTACGGTTAGAACGTGCGCAATGTCGATCCGCCCGTTCTCGGCGCCCGGCAGCAGGCGCGAGTTCTCGTCCAACTCGGTCAGGGGCACGTCGGCCGGCATCTCGGCCACCTGGACCGCGACGATCTGGCCCAGCGGAAGGTTGCGGATCGTGTCGACCGACCCGCCGCAGGCCACCAGGTCCCAGGCGTCCAGCAGCAGTCCCATGTTGGGGGCGTCCACCATATTCATCAGCAACGTCAGGGCGTCCAGGTCGTGGATGAATTGGAAGGCCCGATCCTTGCGGAGGTAGTCGGCGGCCTGGAAGGCGACGCCGAACCAGATACCCGCCGGCTGCAAGGCCTCGCAGATCTCCGCGAATCGCCGGCGATGGAACTCGAAGTTCTCGTGATAGGGCCGTTTGTCGTCGGCGGGCACCAGCGTGGCCACGCAGCGGGTGCACCCCACCTCGGCAGCCGCCCGAGCGTATTCCGGCAGATTCTCCATCGACCGGTTGAACGACTCGTCGTCGCTGTCCCAATCGAATGGAATCACGAACCTGCCCAGCCGTATTTTCGCGCTATCGATCAGCCGTCGGGCGTATGGCATCCCGCGGTGCTTCGCCCGGGTGGCAAAGTCGTCCACTTCCAGGTCCATCCCCGTAAAACCGTAGGTTAAGGCCAACTCGATAATCTCGCTCTGGTGGCCGGATATACCCAGTGCGGCCGGGCTGAGGTTCTTGAACATAGCAACGCTCCGTGCGATTTGTGGGAAATGAATTAGCACACCGCCGCCGGGCCAAAGCCAGGTAGCACCACAGAATCCAGTATTATCGCAAATCGTTCTGCGATCTCCAAGAGGGTAGGATTTCGGATTTGGGATTTCGGATTTGGGATTTGGGGCTATACTTGAGCACTATCGAGAAAAATTGCCGCTTGCGGCTTAGCATACGCAAAACACGTGGCAATGAACTGCCACGCCCTCAACTCCCCTAAGCCCTCGCCCCTAATCCCTCGTCCCTCGCCCCTAACCATGATCTGGCTTGAAATCCTCATCCTGGCCGTCCTCCAGGGGGTGACTGAGTTCCTGCCGGTTAGCTCTTCGGGGCATATCGTGGTCGGGGCCGCTGTGTTCGACCAGTTCGGACAGCCCCTCCAGCAGAAACTCACCGTCAATATCGTCCTGCATGTGGGAACGCTGCTGGCCATCGTGGTCTTCTACTGGCGGCGGATCTGCCGGCTGTTGGGCGAGGATCGCCGACTGATCGGGTTGCTGATCGTCGGCAGCCTGCCGGCGGCGCTCGTCGGGCTGGTGCTGAAAGGGCGGTTTGAATGTGTGCTGGAAACCCCAC
>JAUWHT010000233.1 GCA_030605745.1 Pirellulales bacterium
TCGCCTTCGAGTCCGACCAGCGGCTGATCTTCAGCCTGGAGTTACCCGACGCATCGCCCAGCGGCGGGACCAAAGACATCCTGGTCGACGACGCCGAGTTCTGGTACCTGACCCCATACACCGTCATCGGGACCGACGAGACCGGGCACCTGCAAAACACCGGCCCGCAGCCCCGCATCCTCCGCAGCGACGCCGATCGCCTGGGTCTGGTCATGGCCGGCGCCATTTCCCGCTACTACACCAGCCGCGCCCGGGCAGAGATCGTCATCAAAGGCCACCTCCCCTGGGCACTACTGGTCGGCCAGATCCTCACAGTAATCGAGACCGGCGGCTCGTCCCAGGCGATGCAGGCCCCGATCACGTCGATCGCGTGGCAGACGTCGGAGAAGGGATCGCCGATAACCACCATCCGGGCAGGATTCGCGGGGTAGAAATATGAACGATCAAAACTTTCAAGATCGAAGCGGCGTACAACTGGTTCGACCGGCGAAGGGCTTGCTACCGTTAGACGCACGGCGATTCGAGTTGAAAACGGCGCTCGATCCGACAGTGGGTTATGCTGATGCGTATTCGCTTGAATGGACAGGGGAAGGTTATGAGATCAATGAAGATGTAGAGTTTGTTGTTTACGATGGTTATTTCTCGCATCGAGGCTGGGCGCATTCGGAACTACTGCGGGGAACTGTCGGCTACGCCAAGCATTTTTCCGATAGCGGCCGTTGGGAAATTATCAGCATCGAGCAACTTCCAGAGCGAATCGAAGTCACGCTCACGGAAAACATGGGCTATACGACGCCGGGATATGCAGCGTGCACAGTGAACAATTACTATCGAGGAGGCAGAGACCCAAGTGCTGTCTATGGTGCGATTTTCGTTTGCGATCCCCAAGGTCATTATCCGCGTGCGCTGAGCGGCGCAAAAGGAATGGCGACTTACGATCCATTCTGTAATCTGTACATCTTGACAGAATGCCAGCAAGTATGCTGGATGATGAAAGCCACGGCGGAAACTGTCGAGCCGGGCGATACAGTTATCAACTTCAGCGGCGCGACTGTGATGCTGCCGTTTACTGGACAGGCTCCCAATCCGTTACCGACGCAGTGCAACAACACGTTCGGCATGGCCACAAGTTCAAGTGGTGCGACGGTGTTGATCTGGTGGAACGAAACTACCGACGTATGGGAAGGTTTTGTGATTGATCCGGTGTGGTTGGAGCCGGTAACCGATCTTCAATATGACACTTCCGATCACAAGTTCAAGGAGAAAATCATAGAATCGCTGGTACTTTACAAGAAGGATGAAGGTGATTGGGACCCCTGGCACACGGCTGTTGCTGCTTCACCTATTGATGATCTGCGGTTAGGTTCCGGTGCAATCGAAACTATAGATCGGTATCTCTACGTCCTTGAAGGAGGCGTACAAACAAGCTGGGTTTCTCAGATCACCACTACGGAGTGCCCCTAATGGCTGTTTACCTCTGGGACAACGGCGGATTCAAGCCTCTGGTGGTGGACGGCAAGATTGCTACGCATGAGGATTGTTGCTGCAGTCCTGATATTGAATGTGGGTATTGTCAACCAGGCACCACTCCCTTTCAATTGCAACTTTCTGTTTCTGGCAATTGTTATCCAGGTACTTATATTCTTAACTGGAATCATGATGAACCGCATTGCCATTGGATGTACTCGCACGAAGGGAGTATTTGGTTTGCGCGGTTACATGTCTTCGAAGGAGAATTGGAATGGTACGCAGCAATAAGAAGGCACGATGAAGATATATGTGGTTGGCACTGTACGCTAGACGAGAATCCAACAGATTGCCAAATAAGCCGTACTCTTATCCATGTACTAGGCGACTGTGATGGTGCAGGATGTCCTGGCAGTATAACATTGACGCCTCTATAATCCTGTGATCAATTGCAATTTCCACCTCAACGTCGACGGATTCTGGCAATGCAACCGAGAGGGTTGCCAGTGGATTTACCCGATCAAGAGCGACAAGCCACCAAGGCGAAACTGCCCAGCCGCCGAGAAGCTGGGGATCAAAGGTTCCGGCGACCACCTGCACGACTTGATAAAGCAGATCGTCGGCGAGGGACCGATGGCCGGATGCGGTTGCAGAAACCGGATAATGCAGATGAACCTCTGGGGCGTTGTCGGATGCCGGGAACACATGGAAGTGATCGTGGATTGGCTGCTGTCCGAGGCCACGAAGCGCGGCTGGAAATCCGCCCGTTGGTTCGGAGCGCGGGCGGCGGTCAAGGTTTTGGTGCGGTGGGCTATCAGGCGAGCGGAAAGGGCCGAAATAGGATCAATTGCCGAAACCGGCTCCCACCCTTGACGCATTCTCTGGGGATGCTATAATATGGGAGTGTGAAGTGGGATCGGCATGAACAATCACAAGAACAAGCACATCCGGGCGGCGATTGAATATGCGTTGTCGAAGGGTTGGCGATTGGAGTTGGCTGGTCCAAGTGCGCATATTTGGGGAACGTTGTATTGTCCCCACGCAGGCCGAGATGGCTGCTTTCGGCACGTCTATTGCACGCCGCGGGTACCGGAAAATCACGCGAGAAAAATACGGCGCGAAGTAGATAGCTGTCCTCATTGCAAAGAGGAGGAAGCCCAATGAAAACATTCGGTTTTGAAGTTATCCTGGCCGCTGGAACTGAAATGACGGAAGAGTTGGCCAATCGGCTGTTTGAAGTCGGTTGCGACGACGGAACTCCGGGCGTATCGTGCGGCGCTGCCGGCATCGGTTTTAGCCGCGAGGCCGACTCCCTGGAGTCCGCGATTCGCTCCGCCGTGGCGGACGTTCAAAAGGCCGGTTGCACGGTGGATCGCGTGGAGATCGAATACGATTCCTTGGCGCCGATCGCCTGAGCGTTCAGCTTCCCACGGGCCTTGAACGGTGCGAAAGGGTATTGGGAGTAGGGGCCAGGGGCCGGGGATCAGTGGAGAGTGGTCAAATCGGAGTTCGGACGTTACCCGCCACCGTCGTATCTAATCGTAATCGACTTCACCTTCAGGCCGATCGTCTGGAGCGCGTCTGCCACTTGCTTGCCAATCTCCCAGGCCTCGTGGCATATCGGGCAATCCGGATCGCCGCCCGAAATCTCGACGTGCCAGCTTGACGGCGACGGAAAGTCGCAACAGTCGCAGGCCTGCGTCTCCCCGTAATCGCAGTGCTCGGGTTCCGTAGCGTGGTACTGTCGATTTATCGCAATCATGCCTCACACTCCTCCCCTCTCATCATGGCGGTTTGGTGAACCCTGATTCTGTGGCGGCCGGTTCGCCGGCGGCGGATGGTTTCCTGCCGGGCACCCCGATCTCTTCGACCCATACTTCAGCCGATTCGATGCTGAACAATTCGAGATAGTAGCGTCCTGGCCCGTCGTACACGACCGACGAATCGGAACCCTCGGCGCTTGCGTCGGCGACGTTGGTTCGGTCATCACGATAACAGGTGATCGAGACATAGCCGCTCGACTCCCAGTGCAGCCGCCAGACGGGGGTTCTTACCTCAAACGTCTCAGTTGTTTTGCGTCCATCCACACACCACTAGGGCAGCCTTCGCCGACTGCAGTTGGCCCCGGCGCGCGGGGGTTCACTTGCTGCTTCTGATTCTTCTCCGGCCGCCATGATCTCGTCGAACATCTTCTGGTCGATCACTTTCGACGCGAGCATTTCCTTGGCAAACCACTGCCCGCCAATCATCTTGTAGGCCGATTCGGGGAAGTACCAATCCGCCTCGAATCGCGCACGAAAATGGTCTGTCCGCAGCGTGTCGAGCACGGCCTGGTTGCCGATACACATTTGCAACAGAGCCAGGGTGCGCAGGTGATGGGTGATAAACTCCTTGCAGATCTTCTCGGCCTTCTCCTTTTCCGCCGCGAGTTTCTCCAATTCAGGATCCGGCTCACCGGCGCGTTTCTCAGCCCGGGCCAGTTCCAGATCGAGCGTCCGGTTCTGTTCGAGCAACCGGTCCCGCTCGGCGGTCACCTCGCCCAGCGACCCGCCGGTCAACGACGCGATCAGCAGCCCGGCAAGCACCCCCGCGGCCGCACCACAAAGCCCCACGATAACCTTACCCATCACAACCCCTCCTTAACCGCCCATCATGTTATCACCCCCCCAACCGGATTGCAAATCCGCCATCGCCGGTTCAAATCCGGCCGGCGCCTCTTTGACGAATGCGGCTGTCAAGAAATCAGTGGGCTGACGGTGGATGCTTCCTGCTCTTACAAGTCAGCGCGTGGACGGCTCCACCGGAAACAACCTGCGGCGGGTGGCTTCGTCCGGCTGGGTAGCATATTCACTGATCTCGTACACCTCGGCCCAGCAGATTTGCCCGCCTCGCTCCCGGCCGTACTTGGCGATTAGCTCCTTGCGGTACCGGTTGGCCCTCGCCGCTATTTTCCCAGTGTACCACTCGCGCAGCCAAGCCAGCCGCTCGGCTTCTCCGCTGGGAACCTGGTCCAAAACGCCGTCCTCGTACGGCAGCCACTCGAAGAGCTGTGAGACGTGGCAGGCCAGCATGGCCACGATCGTATCTAGCCTGTCGGTGATGTCGAGCACGTAATCGGCCCGCAATGGGCACGGCCTGGTGAACAGGTCCACCATGTACGCAATCACTGGGTCTTTCCACAACGGCCGGATGTCGCGCTCGATATTCGGCACGGTCACCATGTACGACGCATCCTGAACTGCCTGGCCTACCGCGCGGTGGTCCGGATGATAATCGTTCGGGCGGTGTGTCAGCAGCAGGTCGGGCGCGAACGTGCGTATCTCGCGGATGATCTGCCGCCGTATCTCAAGCGTCGGCAGCAGGTCGCCGTCGGGATGCTCCCACACCTCGTACGTAGCGCCGATCACCCGGCCCGCCGCGGCAGCTTCCACCGGCCGGATCGCCGCCAACTCGGCCGGTTGCCTCTGGTGATGACCGGCCGCGCCGTTGCTGACCGACACCAGTTTCACTTCGCTACCCAGTTCGCGATAGATCGATATCAGCCCGCCGGCGTAATACTCCGCATCGTCCGGATGGGCCCCCAACACCAGCAGTCGCGGTAGTTGTTCAGGCATAAAAAGGTTCTCAGTTTTCAGCTATCAGTTGTCAGTGGGATTCAGTGATTCTCGCGGGTGCAATAGCCGGGGGACAACGTCCCGCGGGTGCATCAATCCGCCCCCGCACCAGCGGTGACGATGAGTTAATGCTGCTATCATAACAGATTGGCGGCCCGATTACGACAGCTCACCATTAGGGCGGGACAACGCGGAAAATACCTCTATGGATGTATAGGCAAACGGCTCACGCTGCCTGAACTTCCCGCCCGATTGTGCTGCCAATGGTCGGGTTGCTCCCCCAAATTTCTGTTAGGGGCTCCCCCCCGACAGAATTTTCTGCTATCATTGTAGGTAGTAGTGCGTAGTGCTTATTTGGGGGGCAACTGGCGGGGAACATCCGGGGCCCCCAGCAGGCCCGGCAGAAGGCAGACGGAATGACCGTGGACGGCTCGGCCCAAACTCGAGACGAGTTGGACGCTGAATTGCAGCGACTGCACAATCAGGTGCGGCAACTGCGGGCGGAGCAGCGACTTCTCGCCTGCGAGATCCACGACGGCCTGGTGCAGGATGCCGTGGGCGCTCACATGCGGCTCCAGAGGCTGCTGGAGGTCGACCAGTTGCCGCCCGGCTCCGCCCGGGACCAGGTCCAACAGGCGGCTGCACTGATGGCCGAAACGATTGCCGAAGCGCGACGATTGATCGCCGGGTTGCGCCCGCCGGTCCTGGACAAACTTGGACTGGTGCCGGCCGTCCAACACCTGGTCAACGGTGAGCAGGCCGACGGACCATCCATCCACTTCACTTCCAAGGTAGAGTTCGACCGATTGGAACCGCTGCTGGAGGCGACGATCTATCGGATCGTGCAGGAAGCGATTAGCAACGCCAAGCGGCACAGTGGGTCGGACCGAGTCGAAGTCCGGTTAACGCAAGCGGACGACCGGCTTCATGTAGAGATCCAGGACTGGGGGGTCGGTTTCAACCCACGCAGCGTTCCTGAAAATCGGTTTGGTTTACAGGGCATTAGCGAGCGGGCCCGGCTGTTGCGCGGCCGGGCATCCGTAGAAAGCGCACCAGGCAAAGGAACCCGAGTCTTCGTCGATTTGCCTGTTGCCCAAGCCCTTCAAAAATGTAACTAGCGCCAACATAGGGAGTACCAAATGAATGACGAGATCAGGCTGATGATTGCCGACGACCACGAGGTCGTACGCAGCGGACTGAAAAGTCTGCTGACCGGCACCGAAGTCACAGTGGTTGCCGAAGTAGCCACCGGATCGGCAGCGGTTAGATGCGCGTTGGAGCACGAGTTGGACGTCGCCATGCTGGACGTCCGCATGCCCAACGGCGACGGACTTACCGCCCTGGGACGCATCAAGCTGGACAAACCGGATCTGCCGATCCTGATGCTGTCCACTTTCGACAATCCCACGTACATTGCCCGAGCGGTGGCCCTGGGCGCCAGCGGCTACCTGCTGAAAGGCTGCAGCCGGGACGAAATGCTAAGCGCAATTCGTACAACTGCGGCCGGTGAAAGCGTCTGGACCCGCGATGAGCTGCGCCGGGTGACCGGTGCCCTGGCCACGCCCCGGCTGGCCGCCGACGTCGAGGTGCCCTTAACCCAGCGGGAGAGCGAAGTGCTCAGCCAGTTGGCCCACGGGCTGATGAACAAGGAGATCGCCCAGGCGCTAAACATCAGCTACGAGACGGTCAAGGAGCACGTGCAGCACATCCTGCGTAAGATCGGCGTCAAGGATCGCACCCAGGCCGCCGTCTGGGCGGTGCGCAAAGAACTGGTGTGAATCGTAACGCCGGCGTCTCGCCGGCAGTAACGCGGGCATCTTGCCCGCAGGGGAAACACGGGAACAGGTTCGATGTACGTTCACCGACAAGTGGCGTTTTTCCGGCGTTTTATGAATTGTTGGTGTTTTTGGAAGTATGCTTCACCGGCCCAACAATTCCAATCGACCGCCATCGACGGTCGTAAGTCACTGCCCAATGCCAACTTGCGGCGACCGACCCTCGGCAATCCGCCTTTGCCGAAACGCCTGTCAAGACGAATCTTATACTGTCAAGCGACGCGGTAACTGGCGGCGTAGCAACGCTTTACAGACGCTAGAATTGTTGGACGTTTTGGCCGTCGTAACGCCGGCACTCTCTGGTGTGTTTCACGCCCCGGCGCGCCAGCGATGAGTTGTGGCAAATATCCCCGCCCCCCGGCCTGCCGCCAAAATTCCCACGGCCACACGCTTCAGCCAAGATGAACATGATCGAATATACCATTTAAGCCACGAATTTCAAGATCAAGAATTGGCCACCGACGGTTACGGGGGCAGGAATTGGAGGGGCTACTTTTGCCCGGAGATCTATGGGGATCGGCGACGGTGGATGTACAGCAACAGGCCGATCAGCCCCAGGACTGCCGACAGTGCAATAGTGCCCGGCTCGGGAACCGCCGTGAGCGCGTAGCCGCTGAAACCGGTCACCGTGAA
>JAUWHT010000239.1 GCA_030605745.1 Pirellulales bacterium
CATTTTCTCAGCTTGGCGGGCTGAGAGCGCCGCGCGTCGGCCCCAAGGGGTCGACGGCGAGTCCAGCCCGCTGAACCGACCAACAAAAACGCCGAGCAACCGCCTCGAAAACGGTTGAAATATGTGCAAAACTTGAACTAAACACATGTCAAAAAATGACCCACCCCATCAGCAAATCCCGGTGGTACCTTAAAAAGGCCGCCCGGAAGGGTCTGGCGATCTCGACCTGGGCCTCCAACAGGCTAGCCGCGGCTGAAGACGGGCCGCGAGTCCGTGTGCTGACCTACCACCGCTTCGGCAATTCGGCCCGCGATCCATTCTGCGTTGCGCCAGGCGATTTCCAGACCCAGATGCGGTACCTGGCCGAGAACGAACTGGCCGTCTCGCTGGACGATTTGGAGGGTTTTCTCGCCGGCGAAAGAGATCTTCACAACGGCGCAATCCTGGTCACCGTCGACGACGGATTTCGCAGCGTCTACACGGAAATGCTGCCGGTCCTGCGTCAGTACGCAATCCCGGCGGTCGCGTACCTTACGCCAGGGCTGATCGGCGACCGCTCAGAGTATCTCACCTGGAACGAGGTTGCCCGGCTGGCGGACGCCGGTATGGCGATCGGCTCACACGGCTGGACACACCGGTCGCTGGGCCGGATGGGGCCGAGCGAAGCCAGGGACGAAGCTGTCCGCTCGCGCGAAATGCTCCAGCAGCGACTGGGGCGCCCGGTCACCTCGTTCGCCTATCCTTACGGCACCCTCGCCGATTTCAACGATACCACGGCCGGCATCCTGACCGCGGCGGGCTACACCACCGCATTCACCTCACAGCACAGTGCAATCGCCAAGAATGCCGATCCGATCGAGCTGCCCCGCGTCAAGGTCGAAGGTGGCGAGGGCCAATGGATGTTCCGGCTGCTCTGCCGCGGCGCAATGGACGGCTGGCGGTTTGTCGATCTGGCCCTGTGGCGCTTTCAGCACGCCGGTGGTTGAGGCGCAGCCCCACCTTTGGGCTGGCTGCCACAAGCGGCGTGACTCGCTATATTCAGTAGTGCCTCATGATGTTGGCAAGAAATAGCGGGGTTGTTATGCTATTGCCTCCCCCATCGTGAGGCACTACCGAAAATTGGACTTATCCCCTTTTTCTGGAGAAACACACTATGACGCCACGCGAACGAGTGCTCGCCGCGCTAAGGCACGAGGAAGTGGATCGGGTTCCCTGGATTGAGGGCATTGTCGGCAACGGCATTGCCGGTGCGGTCTGCGGTGAACCGATCAGTGTCGATTGGTCGGTTGCCCCGGACGGGTTTTCCACAATGCCGGGCGATCAACTGGCCGAAGAGCAGAAGAAGGTGAACCGGGTTCTGGGTAAGGCCAATATTCAGTTTTGTGCCTTCGCACCCGTCTTTTGCCACAGAATGCAAAAGGCGGACGACGGCTCTCCCGTGCTGGTGGGCGACGGAATGATAAGAACAAGAGCGGATTTTGACGCGCTGTTCAGGCTTCCCTCGCCCACGGATAGCGGATTCGTCGATAACGCACGCAGATTCGTCGCTCATAAGGATCAGTACTGTGCGTGTGCCTGTATCCGGCTTGGCATTGGGGTAACGCTGTTGAGCATGGGAATCGAGGCCTTTTCATACGCCATGGTGGACGACCCTCAACTCATCACGGACGTTCACGACGGCTACGCCGATTGGACGGCCAAAGTGGTACCCATCCTCGAAGACATCGGCTTCGACGTGATCTGGGCCTTCGACGACGTGGCCTTCAATTCCGGACCGGTCTTCAGTCCCCAGTTCTACAAGCAATACATACTACCCAAGGAGAAGGAAGTCGCCGCCACGTTCACCAAGCCGTTGATCACACACAGCGACGGCAACATGACGCCGCTGCTGGATGCCTGGTTAGAATTGGGACAACAGGCGATTCACCCCATCCAGCCGGATGTGATGGATATCAACATGGTTAAAGACAAGTACGGAGACCGGGTGGCCATCGTGGGCAACATCTTCATGAGCGATCTGGTGTACAAGGGGCCTGCGGAAATTGACATTCAGGTCAAGCGGCGGATCGAACAGATCGGCGTCGGCGGCGGATATATCGTCTCTTCCAGCAACAGCCTCACCGATGATATGAGACCAGAAAATGTGCTCGCGATGCGCGACGCGATCCGGAAATACGGATGCGGCTGCGATGCCTGCGGAACAGGATCCGGCCGGCGGCCACGATCGAACTGATCGCCGTCAACCGGCTCGATTGGTCGCTGCTGGAAAGCTTCAGCAACGAGTTCGACAGCCTGTACTTCACCGCCGGGCGGGGATGCCCCGGCTCATGCACCTTCTGCGCCAAGCTGCACGGAAACGAGGTTCGCACCAAGAGTGCGCGGCAGTTGCTAGAAGAAATTGAAGCCGCCGACGCCAAGGTGGCCGATGGCACGATCCGACTCACCCGATGAAACCTGTTCGCTCACGTCGACGACCCGACACTGAAGGAAAAGCAAGTTGCTTGGGCGGCCATCTACGACGAGGATTTCCTCTTGCATCGAAAACGGGCGATCGAGTTCTTCCACCTTTGGGACCACAGCCCGCTAAAGCAGCGATACCGCATCAGCCTGCAGACCAATCCCTGTTCGATGCTCACGGCCGGAGGCCAGGTACACGCCGAACTGCTCGAGTGGATCGACCAGTTCAAACCGATGATACAACTGGGGGCCGAGTCGTTCAACGGCGAATTGCTCGCGCGATGGAACAAGCGGCACGACCCCAAACAACTAAACGCCGTGCTGGACGCGCTGGACACCACGTGGCAGGACTACACAGTCTTCCAGTTGCTGACCGACTTCGAGAGTACGCCGGAAGAGCTGGTCGAGACGCTACGGCTGTTAATCCTCAACGGCTACCGGCACCGGCGGATGCGGATCGCCAGCAGCCCGTTCACCATCCCACTTTACGATTCGGACACCCGCCGGTTGCTGGAGTACAACGACCGGTTGCCGCCCGGGCGGATCAGGCATTTCACCGACTATGAGCGGCCGCAGCCCTGCTGGATGGACCCGCTGGCCACCCAACTGGCCGACCTGGCTGATGCAGAGTTGCAGTTTGCGCTCAATCCCGAGCAGCGGGACGGTGCACTGTACCGGGCGTTCGAGGTGGTCATGGAACGAATTCGCGCCGAGCAATACAACTGGAGGATGCACCTCCTCCGCGACCAGGCAGAGCGCGCCATGGACCAGATCAGGGGGGCGCGGTTTCAGGCTATCGCATGAAGCGGCGGGCGGAAGCTACCAAAGCTAGCAGTGGAGGGCAAGGAAAAAGGCGGGATGCGGATACCTTTCCGGTCAGGAGACCTCGATCGAGTTCGTCAGGCGGTCTCCGCCAGGGATCGCCATGGCGGCATGCTGGGCCAATTGCTTGCAATAGTAGGTGGCACAGCGTCCTCTCAGCAGGACACCCTCTCGATTGACCTCGACGCTCAGGTCGCGGACTCCGCGGGCGGTTTCGCGTTGGACGGCTCTTTCGATCGAGGTGACCAACGCTTCAGCTTCCCTTAGGGTTTCCGGCAGTCCGGCGCCGATGGTCTGTGGGGCAACCCCCGCCCCCGTTGACAGCTCTTCCATGTGTTCCTCCTTGGGTGCTGCCGGCCGCCCACTTCCTATAGCCGGGAGCAACAAAAACCTCCGAGGAACTTCCATGTTCCTACTATATAGTAAATCTAGTACGAATGCCCCGATCAAGTCAACCCCATCCGCCGAAACATTGGGCACACGCGGGGCAAGCCTCACCACTACACGGCCGATTTCCAATCCCTAATCCCTAATCCCCAATCTTCCGGGTCGCGCTGAGATGGGCAATCACTTCCTCGGCCAGCATCTCGGGCGATTTGGTGCCGGCGTCGAGCACCAGCTCTGGCTTTTCGGGCGGTTCGTACGGGTCGTCGATGCCGGTGAAACCTTTAATTTCCCCAGCCCGGGCTTTCTTGTAAAGACCCTTCGGATCACGGGCTTCGCATACCTCCAACGGGGCATCAACGAAGGCCTCGATGAAATCACCCTCGGCCAACATGGCACGAACCCCGTCGCGATCGGCCCGATATGGGCTGATAAACGCTGTAATCGCGATCGCACCGGCGTCGCAGAACAGCTTGGCCACGGTGCCGATCCGCCGGATGTTCTCCTGGCGATCCTGGGCCGAGAATCCCAGCCCGAACCGCCGGGCGAACTCCTCACCGTGCTTCTGTTTTAGCATGGCCGGTCCAGCATTCAGCCCGTGGCGGATGTTGTCGCCGTCGAGCACGAAGCTACGCACCCCCATCCAATGCAGCTTGTGGTCGACCAGGTTGGCCACGGTGCTCTTGCCACAGGCGCTCAGGCCAGTGAACCAAACCACACACCCTTTGTGACCGTTAAGCTTTTCCCGTTCCTCCCGGGTAACAGCGTGCTCGTGCCAATGGACCTCGACTTGGCTTTTGTCAGGCATAGTAGGAGAATTCTTCGTTTAGGCCATACAACAAACCTCTTAATGCTATGCGAAATGCGGCGTCCCCGCAAGGGCTGTTGACCTATTGCTGATACCCTCATGCCCGCCGTCGGTGATTAGGTTGGAATGTATCATCCCGACCGGCCGATCTCAAAATCAGGAACTGTCCCTCTTTCCTTCCCATTGGCCTCGCCACGTCAGTTCCACGCCGGTATAATACTCCGCTCGCAGTCGATTTTGCGGTCCCATCGGGGCAAGAAGATACGCATGAGTCAGATTGAGACGGTCTCCAACGGCGCGACCCAAATGCCGGCGACTGCTGGACTTATGGCGGATACCCTCTACGACAAGTGCGTGGCGCTGGCCAGGAACTTGTGGTGGAGTTGGCATCCGGAGGTAATCAACCTATTCCGCGACCTGGACCCGATCCGCTGGCGGCAGTTGGATCACAACCCGATCGCACTCCTCGCGGAGTTCACTCCCGAGCGACTCGAGATGCGGGCGGCCGAGTTGGTACTCTACAGCCGGATCAACCACGCCTACCGGCGGTTGAAGGAGTACCTTGCCAAGGTCCCCCTCTGGGGCAAGACCCATGCGGGCGTGCTGGGCTCGAAGCCGGTGGCCTATTTCTCGCTCGAGTTTGGGGTTCACGAGTCGGTGCCCATCTATTCGGGCGGCATGGGAGTGCTCTCGGGCGATCATATTAAGGCGGCCAGTGGATTGGGGGTGCCGCTGGTGGCCATCGGGTTGTTCTACGACCAGGGGTACTTCAAGCAGCACCTCGACTCCCACGGCTGGCAACAGGAAGAATACCTCGACACCAAGGTCGAAGACCTGCCCATGGAACCGGCTGAAGACGCCGACGGAAAGCCGATCACCGTAGAGATCGAAACCCGGACCGGCAAGCTGCAGGCCAAGGTCTGGTTGATGCGAGTCGGCCGGGTGAAGCTCTATCTGTTGGATTGCGACGTGGCGGGCAACAGCCCCGAGGACCGTGAACTGACCTCGCGGCTCTACGGCGGCGACAATCGCATCCGCATCCGCCAGGAACTCGTCTGTGGAGTCGGCGGTGTTCGGGCCCTGACGGCGCTGGGGATTACGCCGGGCGTATGCCACCTGAACGAAGGGCACAACGCCTTCGCCACCCTGGAGGCCATCCGGGTGCGGATGAAGGACGACGGGATGAGCTTCGACGACGCGCTGCGGGAGGTGGCCCAGCATACCGTGTTCACCACGCACACCCCGGTCCCCGCCGGCCACGACCGCTTCGACGCCGCGCTGATCGAGGAGCACCTTGGGCCGTTGCGCGACGAGTTGGGAATCTCTCCCGAGCAACTGATGGGACTAGGCCGCGTGGAGCCCCAAAACGAACACGAACCATTCTGCATGACCGTGCTGGGATTGAAGCTCTCGCGGCGGGCAAACGCCGTGAGCAACCTCCACGGCCACGTCAGCCGGCGGATGTGGGCGCACCTGTGGCCCTGGCGGGTAGAAGAGGAGATACCAATCGGGCACATCACCAACGGTGTGCACGTCTATACTTGGCTGGCCTGGCAGATGCAGCAGCTTTACGACCGCCACTTCCCGGCTGGCTGGATGCGAGACATAGGCGAGCCCGAGGTCTGGCAGGGAATTCATGACGTGGACCCGGGCGAGTTGTGGGAGACGCACTACGCGCTGAAGAACCTGTTGTTGGCGTTTGTCCGCCGGCGGGTCAGCCGCCAGTGCCGGCGCCGCGGCGAGAGCGACGCGGCCGTCGAGGCCGCGCGAAATATCCTCAACCCCGACTTCCTCACACTCGGATTCGGCCGGCGGTTCGCCACCTACAAGCGGGCCGATCTGATCATGGCCGACCTGGACTGGCTGGCATCGGTGGTCAACGATTCCGACCGGCCGCTGCAGATCATCTTTGCCGGCAAGGCCCATCCCCAGGACGAGCCGGGCAAACGGTTGATCCAAAAGATCGCCAACCTGCGGCACGACCCCCGCTTCGCCGGGCGGATCGCCTTCGTCGAAGACTACGACATCAACGTCTGCCGGCACTTGATCCAGGGCGTCGACGTCTGGTTGAACAATCCGCGCCGGCCGCAGGAAGCCTCCGGAACCAGCGGGCAGAAGGCCGTTCTGAACGGGGCGCTGAACCTCTCGGTGCTCGACGGCTGGTGGGCCGAGGCCTACGACGGCTCGAACGGATTCGCCATCAGCCGCGGCATGCAGCACGTCGACGAGCGGATTACCGACGCCCGCGACGCTGCCAATCTCAGAAGCGTGCTCCAGCAAGAGGTCATCCCGCTGTACTACGACCGCGACATCGACGGGCTGCCGCGGCATTGGATCAAGCGAATGATGAACTCCATAAGTTCGCTGGCTTGGCGCTTTAGCGCCCACCGCATGGTGGCCGACTACGTCCACAGCGCCTACCTGCCGGCCGCCGGCGGAGTGAGCTGCGACATGAGCGTGCGGTGAGAGGGAATGCTGAATGCTGAATGACGAGTACATGTCTGTTTTGAAATACTGACTTGCCCAATAGCCGGGGGACAACGTCCCGCGGGCCGTTTGGAAACCAAAGTCTTGGTACAGGCTGTCAATCCTCCATCTCGGCGACCAGCTCTTGCCACTGGGCAATGCGGGGATCTCGTCTGCCGTAGATTTCCTCCAGTCGGGCGCGGACCCAGTCCAGGTCAAGACCCTCACCCTGAATACGCAGAACCTGCTCGACGTCCGCTACGTCCTTATTGGGCATTGCTGGCATGCCTTTTCAACAGGGCCAGCACCGACACCGGCCACGGCGCTCGTCGGGCCGGGGCCAGGCCGCCGGCCAGACGACTCTGCTCGATCAAGCTGGCCGTGCGGCAGGCCGAAAGGACCATCTCGCTCCGCTCGGCGAGCGACAATTTACGAATCCACACCAGATGCTCTTTCTGCTGTACGTTCACCCGCAAGTGGCGTTTTTCCGGGGTTTTATGAATTGTTGGTGTTTATGGACATATGCTTCACCGGCCCAACAATTCCCATCGACCGTCATGGGCGGTCGTAAGCCACTACCCAATACCAACTTACGGCGATTGTCCCTCGGCAATCCGCCTTTGTCGAAACGTCTGTCAAGACGAATTCGGTAGTGTCGATCGGCGCTGTAACTAGCGGCGTGGCAACGCTTTACAAACGCCAGAATTGTTGGACATCGTAACCCCGGCGCGCCGGGGGCGTCTCGCCGGCACCCAGGCACTGAGTTTTGGCAAATATCCCCGCCCCCCGGCCTGCCGCCAAAACTCCCACGGCCACGCGCTTTAGCCGGATGAACCAGATATCCTTTGCGTCTTGGCGTCTTTGGCGTCTTGGCGCGAGGCAGAACGAATGTACCATCCCGGCCGGCCGATTTCAAGATCAAAAATTGGCCACGTGTGCCGGGTGCCGGCGGGTGTGTCGGCTACCATCTTCGCACACCGCTTCTGCTGCAAAGCAGGAGTCGAATTGACAATTACCAGGCGATCGCTATACTATGGATGATGAGGAAAATCGGGTGAGTATCAGTGGGAAACCCATCGTGATATCCGCGCATGCCGCAGAGCGGATGCACCAGCGGGGCGCAACCCCAGCGGAGGTCGAACACGCCGTCCGCAATGAAACCTGGCAGCCGGCCCAACGCGGCAAGTGGCGCGTCCGGGAGCGGTTGGTTTTCGGGGGCGTGTCGCCTGTGAACAATCAGAGCTACGCGCTGAAGACCATCGAAGTGATTTTCGCCGACGAACCCCAGGCCATCACAGTGGTTACGGTGAAGGTCTACTATCACGACTGATGGAGTGGATTGCCATGAAAATTCGCTATGACGCCCAGGTAGACGCCCTGTACGTCGAACTGCGTCCCCTGGCGCCGGGAACGGCCGACTGCCGCGAACTCAGCCAGGACATTACCGCAGACTACGGGCCTGACGGCAAACTTGCCGGTCTGGAAATTCTGGATGCATCCCAAGTGTTCGGGCAAGACGTCGGCAAGGTTGTTGTCGAGTTGGCCCCCGTCTGTTCGCCGGAAACGGCTTGACGTTGCCGCGGGGCTGCTTTTGCCCGGAGATCTATGGGGATCGGCGACGGTGGATGTACAGCAACAGGCCGATCAGCCCCAGGACTGCCGACAGTGCAATAGTGCCCGGCTCGGGAACCGCCGTGAGCGCGTAGCCGCTGAAACCGGTCACCGTGAA
>JAUWHT010000300.1 GCA_030605745.1 Pirellulales bacterium
CGCGACAGTCGGGCAGCGAACGGAGGAAAATCTTGCCGTAACGTTTCGTCTTCACCCGGGGATCCAGGATGACGACCATGCCCGTGTCGCGCTTCGAGCGGATCAGGCGGCCGAAGCCTTGCTTGAGCTTCAGTATGGCCTCGGGAAGCTGGTAATCGGCGAACGGGTTGCCGCCGCGTGCGCGAATCGCCTCGAGCCGGGCCTCCAGCAGTGGGCGGTCGGGTACGCTGAACGGCAGTCGGGTGATAATCACGTTTTGCAACGCATCGCCCGGCACGTCCACGCCCTGCCAGAAACTGTCGGTGCCGAACAGCACGCTCCGCGGGTTGGCCTTGAACTGCTCGAGCATCCGGCTCCGCTGCACCCCGTCGGCCTGGGACAGAAGCGCCAGTTTCTGCTCGGCAAGCCAGTTGCCCAGCGCCTCGGCCGCACGTCTCATCAGGTCGTAGCTGGTAAACAGCACGAACGCCCGACCCTTCGTCCGGCCGACGTACCGGCGGATCATCTCGAACACGCGGCGCTCGTACTGGGCCTTTTCTCGGCCGGGATCAGGCATGCCGTCCGGTAGTATTATTTGGGCCTGACGCCGGTAGTCGAACGGGCTGCCCAGGCAAAGCGACTCACCACGGCTCAGCCCAATCCGCGACTTGAAAAAGTCGAACCGCCCGACGGCTCCCCCAGCGGTGGCCAGCGTCGCGCTGGTCATCACCACCGTGGGCACCTTCTCGAAAAGCTGCTCGCGCAGGATCGGTCCCACGTCGATCGGGGCGGCCAGCAGTTCGATCCGGGGCCGGCCGCGGCTCGAGCCGGTCTCGATCCAGTAGACCGCATCGGGCAACCCTTGGCACCGCCAGTTTTCGATCTCCAGGCCAAGGGCTTCCAGCCGGTTGGCGGCCGCAGTGAAGTCCTGTCGCTGTTCGGGTGTTTTGAGCTTCTCGCCGCCGCGGCGGACCATGCCGACCAGCTTACCCAGCCCTTCGCTCAGCGGATTGGCGACGATCTTCGGCTGGCGGACCCGGCCGTTGCTGCCGCCATGGGCGGTGTACCACTGCTCGATGCTACGGAAGAACGCATCGGCCCGCTCACGGCACCTGGCCACCTGCTGCTGGGCCTCGCCCATGTCGTGATACACCAACAGCCCGCGGTTGGTCCGGTCGTTATAGAGCTTCCGCAACGTGTATTCCACCTGGCCGCTGGTGATTCTCAGCCCCAAGTGCTCGCCGGCAACCGCTTCGAGCGTTTGCGCTTCGTCGAAGATCACCACGTCGTAGTCGGGCAGGATGTTGGCCCTCTCGCGTCTTAGGGCCAGGTCGGTGAAGAACAGGGCGTGGTTGACCACCAGGATTTGGGCGTGTTGCATCCGCCGGCGTGCCTGGTAGTAGAAGCAGTTGGCGTACCTTGGGCACTGCCGGCCCATGCAGTTGCCGTGGTCGCTGGCCACTTCGTCCCAGACTGCCGGCTGCGGGTGGTAGTCCAGATCGGCCAGCGAACCGTCGTCGGTCTGCTTGGCCCAGGCGCGGAGCTTCTGGAGCTGGTCCAACTCATCGTCGCGAGCGAACAGGCTGGCGGCCCGGCCGGTGGCATTGCCCAGCCGCCGCAGGCTCAGGTAGTTTCGCCGGCCCTTGACCAATACTGCGGTAAACTCCAGTGGGATAACGCTGTTCAGAAACGGGATGTCCTTCTGCAACAACTGTTCCTGGAGGCTGATGGTGTGCGTGGAGATAATCACACGGCGTCCGGGGGCCTCTTTCCCGTTTTTCTTTTCCTTCCTGGGCGCAGCGGCAGCGAACAGTATTGCCGGCACCAGATAGGAGAAGCTCTTGCCCACCCCGGTCCCCGCCTCGACGACCAGGTGGTCACGGCGGTCGATTGCCCGGCCGACCGCCTCGGCCATGGCGAGCTGCTCGGAGCGGTGCTCGTAGTTTTTCAGCCGGGCGGCAATCCGACCGGCAGGCCCCAGGATTTCAGCAGGTGAAAGCATAACTATAGCGTAGCATGTCTCGCTCCAAACATAAAGCCGCGACCGGTGGTCGCGCCAATGCCGGCGGTAGTTTAACAGTTGTTATTGTTATTGTGCACGAACCACCAATTCTGCTATGCTACCGCCTGACGGTTCTGTCGATTCGAGATATCCCAGAAGCGAGGTTGTCATGCCAATCGAATTTCGTTGTACCCAATGTGACCGGTTGCTGCGGACCGCCGACGAGACGGCGGGCAAGCAGGCGAAGTGTCCGGAGTGCGGAGCGATCGTAACAGTACCAGCCGCGGGCGCACCACCAGTTGACGCCGGGGCAACTGTGCCGCCGCCACCA
>JAUWHT010000294.1 GCA_030605745.1 Pirellulales bacterium
GCTTTGAAGCCAAAATGGAACCGCCAACAGAGAAGCGCAACTCGTACTGCTTCATGCCCCCCGGAAATCCCGGCCCCCGGCCGCGCCCACATCCTTCAGACACACGAGTAAAACCTCATACTTCGCCCGTGCTGAGTATAGGGTGGGTGCTTGCACCCACGCGAACTCGTGGTCTTCTGGACGCGGGGGTGCAAGCACCCACCCTACACTACTTAGCCTTTGGCCGGTCCCTGGCCTTTACCGCGGCCGCGAGCAGAGCCGCCGCTGGGTCTCTTCGCCCGAGACTGAAGGTTGGCAGCGACGATCACACCGATGGCCTCCTCCCAGGTAGGAATAGCCCGATGGCTGGCCTTGCTGGCTTGGGAACGCTCGGCGGGTTGTTCTTCTGCTTGGCTCTGTTTCGAGGGCTGCTTGGTTCTGGCGCGGGGAGATTTGGCTTTCTCCGCATCGGTCTTCGACTGGTCGGCGGCGGCATCTCCGCGAGCCTGTTCCGCCGTAGCGTCGTCCGACGCGCGTATCTTCTGTCGCCATTTGCGCTGCCGGCGCGAAGGCTTCTTCTCGGTCGCTCGGGCCGGTGATTCGACCGTCTCGGCAGGCTTCGAGTCCGGCACGACGCCCAACTCACTAGCCAGCGCGTCCCAATTCGTGGCCGGACCGGTCGGCTGTGGCGGTGCTGACTGCGCGGCTGCTTGCGGCCGCTCAGCAGGCGGTGCCGGCTCGATTTCCGGCTCTTTTAAGGGGGGAACCGCCCCCAGTTCAGAGGCAAGTAGGTCCCAATGATCCGATTTCTCTTGCTCGCCCATATTTCACAGTCCACCAGGAAGGAGAGACGTACAACCACCGAGACAACAAGACACTGAGATAGTATAGGACTTTATCAGCCTGCTGGGAAGGCGGCCTACTGTCCGTCGCACACCGCGAAACCACGCAAATTCAGTAGTTCCAAATTTGGCCAGGATTTACCCCGGATTTCAGACAAAACGCCCACGGACTGCGGTCCGGGGGATATTTTGGCGGTTCAGTAGTGCTCTTTACCCCGGGACCGCAGTCCCGGGGCGTTTGTCAGTGTCGAATTTGGAACTACTGAAATTGATATACCCCTCGCCTGCAATACGTCGTTCGCGTATACTGCTCTATGTGGATTTTGCTGGACTTGGTTGCCTTGAATAAGGAGAGAGCCATGAACGGGCCAAAACGCCACTGCCAATTGAATCCGGTCCGGCCGAATCCGGCCTTTGTGGTCGCGGCGGTCGAGTTCATCGTGTTTGGGGTCGTCTTCTTGTGGGCGGTGACGACAGAAGCGCAGCGGTTTGACCGCGCGGGACCGAAAGCCCGGTCGGCGGCCCGGCACGTAAAATCGGCCAATGCGCGATTTCCGGCCAGCGTAGCCAAACGACCCCGAGTCAGCGATCCGCTGCCGAAGAGAACGCCGACTAGGACTGGTACAATCGGCGTAGCTCCCCGGGCGGTAAGACCTGGACCACAGCCGACTCCGGCCAGGGTGCCCTTGCTGCCGGATACTCGCAAGCGGCTTCTCGAGCAGCAGCCCAAAAGGCCGATATTGCAGCCCGGCCGCGTGACCAAGCCGGGTGCCGGCACGCTGCCTACCAGATCGCCGGCACTCCAACGCGTTCCCGTGAGGATGCCGCGGCCCGACATCGGCAAACACAGAATACCGGCACCAGCCAAGCTGCGGTTTACCGACCGCTATAAAGCCGGCCAGTTGCAACAACTGACCACCGGCAAGATGGGTAAGAAGCTCAAGCTGGCCGAACAGTACCGGGCGTTACAAAAGGGCGACGTCGCGCGTCGGCTCGAACTGCACAAGCATGTCAAGAACATAGCCAAGGTGGGCGGTGTCCACGGTGTCCACCATGGCAGGCACGTTTACTATCATGGCCGGATCAGCCCGCATTACGCGAGGAGCTGTCTCAGGTTGCATTACTACGGGCCACGCTACTTTGCCGGCCTGTACTGGTATCCCCGCTGGGCCCCCTGGGTGCAATGGTCGTGGTATTATCGCTGCCGCCCGATTTGGGACCCGCGGCCGGTCTGGTGCCGGCCGATCATCTACGTGGCCTGTCCGGTTTGGGTCTGGTATCAGCCGCCGGTGTGGGTGGCGCTGCCGGTGGTTTCATGCGGCACGTGGGTGGGCGTGGAGCCGGTCGTGGTTGCCGGGCAGTACGACCTCCAGTTATTGGCCATCCGGTTTGTGGACCCGGGCCATCCGGACGAGAAGCTGGGGCCGCGATACCGTGTCTGGTTCCGCAACAACGGCGACCGGCCGATCACGCGGCCGTTCAACGTGATGCTGTTTGCATCAAACGACGAGAAACTTGGATCGAATCTTCCCCAGTCTGGCGTTCAGGTGACCGCGATTGAACCGGGTGATATCCAGTCGGTCGACATCCGGCTGCCAATCGAGGTATTCAGCATGGGTCGCGACAGCCAAGGCAATCCGGCCCCGTTCGGCACGCTTCACGTTCTTGTCGACGCCCATCAAGAAGTCGCCGAGACGTCGGAGTCCAACAACGGGGCGGCGATTCCCCGCGGGGACGTGTTGCCGGTCGATCCGGCGGCCTTCGAGGTCCGGCCGAGCCGAGCGGCCGCCGGCGGCGAGGTCCTACTGGCCGGCGAAGGTTTCGGACCGGTCCCGGGACAAGTACTGGTCCAGCTTGCCGGCCTGGAGCTGGAAGGCGAGATACTCGGCTGGCACGACCTGGGTGTGCGGCTGACCCTGCCGAATTTGCCCTTGGCCGCAGATACCCAGGCCGAACTGATCGTCGTCCGTGGCGACGGCGCGGCGGCGAATCCGCTAAGGATCACGATCACGCCCCCGTAAAAGGGAAAACCGTGCCGGAAGAAGCGGCCAAACAGCGACGCGAGGTCCATTACTCGGGGATGGTGCAGGGGGTCGGATTTCGCTACACAGTACGGAGGATTGCCGCGCGGTTCCTGGTGACCGGCTTTGTGAAGAATTTGCCCGACGGCCGCGTGCAGCTTATCGCCGAGGGCCGCCCGGAGGAACTGAAGCGGTTCCTCGACGCGGTCACTGCGGAACTGGGCTACTATGTCGCCGAAAAGCAAGAGCAGCTTGGACCGGCAACCGGCTGGTTCCACGGGTTCGAAATCCGGTTTTAGTACTACAACACTATGTTCACCACGGAGGCACGGAGGGCACGGAGCTTAAGTCTAGCTGTTGCAACAGCTTGCGGCTGCCTGCCATCTAGTCAAGAACCTACACACAAGTTGTTTTGTAGTGAAGCGACATGCAGTATTAAGCAGTTCATTGGAATTCTCGTAATCTTCTCCGTGTCCTCCGTGCCTCCGTGGTGTATTCATTATGGGCCCGTCACTGAGTAGTCTGTTTCTTTTCGGCCTGCTGATGACCTGGCTGAATCCCCTGTGGATGGTGGCGGTCGGGGTTGTGATCGCGTTGGTCGCGTTGTATGCCGTCTTGTTCCTGCTGCGGCTGCTCGTTCCGAAGATAGCCGCCATTGCCCGGACCACCGCCAAGGAAGCCCTGTCGCAGCCGTTGTTCTACGTGGTGCTGGTGATCGGGGTTTTTGCGCTGATCCTGTTCCCGTTCGTGCCCTACAACACGTTCGGCGAAGACGTCAAGGTTGTCAAGGACGAGGGTTTGACGTTGATCATGGTGTTGTCGGTCATGTTGGCCCTGTGGACGGCCAGCGTGTCGATTGCCGAAGAGATCGAAGGCCGCACCGCGTTGACGCTGCTTTCGAAGCCGGTCGGTCGCCGGTCGTTCATCCTGGGGAAGTTCTTGGGCATTGTCGGTACCGTGGCCATTCTGTTCATCGTGCTCGGCGCGTTGTTCCTTTGCAGTGTATCGTACAAGGTGGTATACGACGCCCGGGAGTCGGCCATGCCCGAGCCGACCACCCAAGACTGTCGCGACTCGATGGTCCAGATCATCCCGGGTCTGGCGCTGGCGTTTTTGGAGACGGTCGTACTCACCTCGATCAGCGTGGCCATCTCCACTCGGTTGCCGATGCTGGCGAACCTGATCATCTGCCTATCGATCTACGTTCTCGGCCATCTGGTGCCGATGTTGGTGAACTCGGCGGCGGGGCAGTTCGAGATCGTGCCGTTCGTAGGCCAGTTCTTGGCCACGATCCTGCCCGTCTTAGACCACTTCAACATCTACGCCGCCATCTCAACCGGCAAGGAAGTCCCACTGTCGTACGTCGCCTGGGCCGCCCTCTATTGCGCCCTGTACAGCTCAGTGGCCATGCTGATCGCCCTGCTGTTGTTCGAGGACCGCGATCTGGCGTGAGTGCTCTTACCGCCAGTTCCAAAACCAGTAACAGTAGTCTTCAACCAACTGCCGGTCGGGAACTGCCGTCCGCCTATTTGGCTGGCCTAATCTGCAAGAATCGGGACTCGTGTGGTTGCATGGATAGAGTGACGCCGCGCGCCAACTCATTCGCCGTGGCCTTCCCGGCGGATTTCTCGGCCGCGACATTGAACAACTGATACTCGGTTCCCGGGTGCTTTCCGAGAAGCGACGTGTCGAGATGGACAATGGCTGGCGTCGCGCGGTTATTCGTGTTATAGACCACCAGGGTTCGCGTTTGCGGATATAAGTACACAAAAACTCCGTTCGTCTCCGAGTGAAGTTTGTGGAGCAGGTCCTCCTTCCCTGCGGACCAAAAGATGAGCCGCTTGAGCAATTGGTAATACGCCGGCGATGCGTTCTGGCCACTCAGATATGCCGCCCTGCCTTTGCCGCAGCTTCGCACGCCAACCAGTTGCGACGCGTCTTTGGCTGAGCCGCCAGAATAAAGCACTTTCAGATCATCGGCAAGCACCTTACCGGCCACGTGGGCGGACAGCGGCCCAAGGTGGTCGGGAAGCGAGCGAGTAACCCAGTGGGTCCCGCCAGCCCCTGTCCTGGTCATCCGGCAGCCCTGGGCTTCGCCTGCATATTCAACTCCAAGCACGTCGGTCAATTGCCAGGTCTTATCATCATTCGGGTAGTGCGACGGCGCCTCGATGCCGATCAGTCCGCCACCCTGTTCCACAAACGCTTTGATCTTCTCAGGCAGTCCCTTCAGGCCCCAAAAGTAGTCGCCACTCCACGCGGTGCCGGGCTTGCCATAGTTGAGCAGCACATGGGCGTCCTTGGGCACACCATGCTCGGCGATCTCCGACAGTGAGATCCATTTCACGCGGATTGGCAAGTCGGCGAGATGGCTTAGGATAATGCCGCCGTCTCCCCCCCACGGCCGCCACGAGTACACCTGGCCCCAGGCGTTCACGATATAGAGGTTTAGATCGTGTTTGAAGACCTGCTTTCCCTTGAGTTGAGTATGAAGGAATCTGAACTCGTCGTTGATGCCTTTTATCGCGGTCAGCACTTTTTCCCGCTGCACTTCGTCGGGCAGTGTGCAGGCGACCTGAAACGGCATCCAATAGATGCGGTCCATCATCTTGAACAGCAGCCCTTTTTTGGTGCGACGCCAGACTCTCCAGAGCCCCACATCCGCGTTGTCCTTGCTGAGGTTCTTGGTTCTGAGCCAGGTAATACGCATCCCCGTTTTCGCTTTTGAGGAGAAGTCCGTACCGCATCTGATCTTTACTGCATTCTGACCTTCAGATATGTCGATGTCGTTGATGCCTGCCACGTCGAGCGCGCCGAGATATGGCTCCACACCTATGTGGTAGTCGCCCCAGTAGAACCAGAATCGCACGTCGTGTGCGTGGCATACGTCCATGACGCGCTTGGCCCACCGGTTGACGATGTCCTGCTTGAACTTCATCCAGGCGAGGTATCCGGCGTTTGGGGGACGGTTGATAAACTGGTCTTCAGCGACAAAAAACCGAGGGTCGAACTTCATGCCTGTAACTTCTTCAAACCGTGCCTGAGCGAAGGGACAGGCGCCGTATGCATAACTCCAAAAATCCCATTGCCGCCAACCAGGGATAGGCCCCGGATAGATGTACGCCAGCTTGTCGGTGAAGAACGTGTCGAGGTATTTTCCCACTTTGCCCAAGTAGCCGTCGAGCACCGAGAGCGCGTGATCCTGGAAATCGGGAAAGATGGGATCGGAGAAAGCGCCGGGATAAACCGGCATGGAGTCGCGAATGAAAGAGTCGTACGGGAAAGGTCTAGCGAACCATCCCGGCCCCGAGCTATGCGGCGGCGACCGTGAGGTCGTGGCTGAGGCGTTAGTAGGGGTACACGCAGGCC
>JAUWHT010000165.1 GCA_030605745.1 Pirellulales bacterium
CTGTAACACAATAACTCGATCAATTGGGTGGCACGCCCAGAACGAAGTGATGGGCGTGGGGGCCGGAAAAACACGCCCTTCGCTCTGCTCAGGGACGTGCCACCCAGTTGCCGATTCGGTCAAGTTGTTCTTTTACAATGCCTTAGATCTGCACCGCTCGCAGAGTAGCCGAACGTTCTCGGCCGTATTGCTTCCACCCTCGCTCAGCGGGATGATGTGTTGGAAATCCAGTTGTTCGCGGCTTCCACACACGGCGCACTTTCCGCGGTCTCGGTGCCAGACGGCCGTCCTCACTTCTTTCGATACGTATTCCTCTTCTTCCGCCGGAACGTTAGAACCTTTCGAGAAACTGGTCTTTAGCCGGTTGACTTTGTGCCGGTCTTTCTCCAACGCCTCAATAAACAGCAGTGCACATCCTTCCTCGCTTGCGGCGACTTCCGACGGCTTGAGTTCCCAAACGCACTGCCCGAACAAGTAGCACGGGCGGTCCATTGGTCCATCTTGCCACCATCGAAGGGGTGTCCGCTCGTCCAGTGCCGCATTGACCGCCGACAGCTCGTCGTGGGTCGGGAATTGCAACACGGTATGCAGAGGCATATCGAGGCTGCAATGCAGAATGGAAAACGGCTTTTGAACCGGGTGATATTCGGCGAAGAACTGCGAAATGTGCAGAAATGCCGGAATCCGCTCCACGCTCTTGACGGTGAACGCGTCCTTGAACGGGGAGATATAGTCGGCCAGCGCCCTCTTGCACTGCTTCAATTTGGGCGAGAACGGCGACAACTCGCGGTCCGCTTCCGCTTTGCGCAGTTCCCCGAACAGGCGGTCCACGTTACCCAGGTACTCGCGGAATTGCTCGTTCATGGGCGACTGCGGCGAGTAGACAAAGTTGCCGTAGTCGAGCATCTTGGTTTTGGTCGGCATTTTTTCGTTCCATTAGCCATAAAGCCGCGACCGGTGGTCGCGCCTATCTGTGTGGTTGGTTTGCCGTCGGGTAATTCGCGACCACCGGTCGCGGCTTTATGTGGGCGCGACCACCGGTCGCGGCTTTATGATTGTGGAAATAGCACCGGCTCGGACCACTCGTCGGCGCTTTCGGCCGGTATTTTGGGTTCTTCTTGGATCGTAGCCGCTTCCAGCAGACGGACGGCCTGTTCCATCAACTCGACGTAGGGCTCGTCGTCCGCGAGGTCGTCTGCCTCGGCGGCGGTCTCCGCTTCCATGTTTACCGTGCGGTCGACCATGTACAGCGGGCGGCCTCGAACCTGGTCGTAGATGCGGACCACGTACTCGCCGAGGATGCAGATGCCCAGGGCATTAAGCGCGCCGAAAAAACTGCCGGTCAGAACGTGCGACGTCCAGCCGGGAATCGCTTGGCCGGTGACGAGCTTGCAGTACAGTGCGAAACAGCTCAAACAAACGAAAACCACCGTGGCCAGCAAGCCGATTACGTGGAAGATCATCAACGGGAGCGAGGAGAACGAGAATACGGCCGTCTTGGCCAGCCGGAACAACTGCGAAAGCGGCACGCGCGGACGGTCGTCATAGCGGGCGTTCCGCTCGACCTCGATGCCAATCTGGCGGAAACCGACCCACGAACGCAGTCCCGGGAAGTAGCGGTCGTTTTCGCCCATGGCGACGATCTGGCCGGCCACCCGACGGTCGACCAGGCCGAAGTTGCCCGCGTCGGCGGGAAGCCGGATTGCCGCTATCCGCGAGAGCAGCCGATGAAACGCGGCGAACAGCAACCTCTTCAGCCGGTCTTCCTTCCGCTCGGTACGGACGGCGTAGACCACGTCGTAGCCGGCCCGCCACTGCTCGACAAACCGCGGGATGGCCTCCGGCGCGTCCTGCTCGTCGCTGTCCATCAGCACCACGGCGTCTCCCCGGCTGTGGGCCATGCCCGCCTGAACCGCCGCCTGCTGGCCGAAGTTGCGCGAAAGGTGGATCACACGAACCCGGCGGTCCGCGGCGGCCAATTGGTCGAGCACCCACGGGCTGTCGTCCTCCGAGCCGTCGTCGACGAAAAGAATCTCGTAATCGGCGCCGCACTCGGCCACCGCGCCGGCGATCTGCTCGACCAGCACTGGCAGCACTTGGGCCTCGTTGTAGACCGGCAAGACTATGCTCAGGAGCGTATCTTGCGGCGGCGGTCGGTGGGGTATTCGGTGGTTACTCATGTTAGCTTCCACGGAAACATGGTTCATTGGTCGGCCGAAACCGGTAGCCGACAAAACACGCCAGCGTTAAACCTAATCCTAAACAGGAGACAATCCACCCGCGATACAAGCTTTGCGGCCGGAATTCGAGCACCACCCGGCTTTCGCCCGGCCCAACCACGCAGCCGATGAAGTCGCCGTTTGCACGCAACACGTCCTGCGGCTTGCCGCCCACCGTAGCGTGCCATCCGGGATGAAAGCTCTCGGCGACCACCAACAGTTGCGGGCCCGGACAATCGCAGCGGATAAGCAGCAGGCCCGGTCGCTCAGCCACCAGGCTGGCCGTGCCGGCGGCAAACTGCGGCAAGTCGAGCGGAACCTCGGTCAGTGCGGTTGACTCGATATCAATGCGGTTGATCTCCCGGGCCGGATTGTCGCTCGGCTTGACCCGGCTGACCAGCCGGACCCGCTCGAGCGGCCGGGGTACTTCCAGCCAGCGGGCGTCATGCGGCAGAAGCCCTTTGATCTTGGCAGTCCGCTGGTCGCGTTTGACCCAGCGGACTCCGGCAACCCGCAGGGCGGGCAGGCAGCAATAGTCGAGCCGCTGGTGCGGCTGAAGGCCGAGGTAGCCGTCGGCCCGATGCCACCCGGCCAGCGTCATCTGGTTGCCGGTGCGGATTCCATGCTCGTCAAAGCGTATTGTCGAGGCCAACACCCGGCCGCATTTCTCACCACGGTGTGCCACTGCTTGCCGAAGGCAAGCAGTGTTTTCCCGGGAGTTTTCGCAGCACTGCTTGCCTGCGGCAAGCAGTGGCACACTGCACAGCCGGGCAGTGCCCGGATAAACTGCATAGCTTAGCCCGTAGATACCCAGGTCGGCCGCGGCAAACAGAATCAGCCCGACCAGCGCGGCGCGTACTCCGGCGGCGGCCATCGCGACCAACATCGCGGCCGTGCCCAACAACAGCGGCCCGGCCAACACGGCCGGCAGCGGTGCGATATGCGGTTTACCCTGCAATAGCACGCCGACCAGCGCCACCGCCGCACTGGCGGCGACCACCACGCAGAGCGGCTCGAACCGGCGCCACTGCATCTTCCGTTGCATGGTGCTCTTGGCACGCTGGACTTGCCCAGGCACAACGCGACTACGCTGATGATCTCGCACCAACAGCACAAACCCAATCGCCGCCAGTACGGCGGTGGCGAGTTGGAACAGCACAATGTACCGACACGGAAGGCGGAAATGGCCCACCAGCGGCAAGCATGCTTGCAGCCGGTACAGCCCCCCGTACTTCCCCAGCGCCAGCACCAAGGCCATTAGTCCGAATCCGGCAGTGGCCCAGGCCAGCGGAGCGAGCGAACCTAGTTCGCTGCGGCGGACAATCAGCCAGACGATAAGCATCACCGGGACGGCCCCGGCATAAAGACCCAGTTCGTGCGTGTTGCTGCCGACCACCCGGTCGGTGAACAGGTAGGGGGCCACAAGCTGGACCAGGTTCAGCGGATTGAGCGAGCCCCATCCGGCAAACGACGCGTCGGCCGCCCGCCGCGCGCTGTGCGCCAGGGCGTCGACGGTAGGCAGCAGTTGGACCCCGCCCAGCAGCAGCCCGCAACCCTTGGCAATCACCAGCCGACCCCACGGGCTGTCGGTGCATCCGACACACTCGCTGCACGTGACGCACGCGTCGCAGCCCTGGCGGGGTGCGTATCTGCGCCCCGCCAGAAGGAAGCCGGCGTAGGCGGCCTCGGTCAGCAGCGAAAACCACACGTACTGCGGGTAACCTATCAACAGTTGCGAGCCGGTCAAAAGCGCAATGGCCAGTTGGGCCCAGGCCACCTTGCGCCGCGAGGAATCGACCACCACAATGTCGATCGCCCAGAGCAACCATGGGATATGGGCCACGACGGCCACCGCGTTGGGATGGAGGAAATGCAGCAGATTGAAACCGCAAAAGGTAAACAGCAATGCGCCGAACATGGCTGCGTCACGCCGCCTGAGCCGGCGTCGCAACCACAGCCAACTGCCGGCCAGCATCAGCGGATACGTCACCAGCCATTCCCAGCCCAGCGCCGTGCGGAACGGCAAATACCGATAAAGCGCCCAGTGCAGCGGGTGGTACGTGCCGGCCTGGCCCTCGCCGGTGAGGTAAAAGCCCGAGTAAAGCTGCGGCATCCAGTCGAACGGCTGGCCCCGGGCAAGCTGCTCGGCATAAAACGTCCGCAGCGGCAAGTGCAACGCCCCGAGGTCGTCCCGGGTGTAGATCCGCCCGGCAAAGAAAGGAGCGGCCAACCCGGCCAGTAATATCAAGGCCGCCAGTAGCGACCAGGCGAACACGTCCCGCTCAGCGCGGTCCGCCGAGGGCTCGGGTAATTGTTCGGTTGTGTATGACACCTGACTGCCGTTTCCGTGTCGCG
>JAUWHT010000331.1 GCA_030605745.1 Pirellulales bacterium
CGGATGACTATATTTCGTTGTGCTAGCAGTGATTGCTGACACGCCGGTACTGCGTGACCGGTCCAAAAAACCGCAAACCTCGCCCGTGCTGAGTATAGATAAGTGAAACGATTTGGCCCCCGAGGATCTATCATGCTCATCATTTCCACCTGCCCTGAATGCCGGCAACAAGTTACGATCCCCGACAGCGTGGACGCAGACGCCGCGGTCCGCTGTCCAATTTGCAGTGCGGAGTACCCGCTGAGCGAAGCCATGGCTACGGTCCCACCCGCACTCATTCCCATCGAGGCCGGTCCGACCGAAGACCTCGTTGCCGAGGCAGAAGCCCCGCTCGAGGCTGAAGACGACTTGGTGCTCGAGTCGGACACCGTGGGCGCGGAACTGGAAGCCGAAGTCGGGCAACCGGCTGGTGAGGAACCAGGGTTGGACATCTGGCAGAAGGTCAGCGAGACGCCACAGATTGACACGGGACTGGCCGAGGAGGCGCCGGTAGCCGTGGATACCGAGGCGTTTGCCGGTTTCGGCGAGGAGGACGAATCGGAAGGCGAAGAACAGCCCGTTGGTGCCCGACCCACCGTGCCGCGGCGAAAAAAGAAGAAGCAGAAAAGCGTCGTTAAGGAAATACTAGGCGCGCTTGTCGGTGGGTTCTTCGGATTGGTCGTCGGCTACTACCTGCTAAACTATTTTGGCGGACCGCGGTTCGACTTCATGGAGTTCTATCTGCCCGGCGTCCCGCACACCTACCAATACAGGGCTGCCGCGGATCAGGGTAAAGCAGAAGAAGCAGAAGAACCGGACGCCGAACTGGAAAAGCCCGCAGCCGTGAAGCTACCCCAACCGGAACCAGTACCCGAGCCGCAATCGGACGTGAGCACCGACATGCCGCAACTCCCGGCAGTCGGACCCACGATCGAGGCCCCGCTGGACATCCCCGAGCCCGAGCCGGAACGCAAGCCCCTGCCGGCCGACTACGTCGGGCCCCGGAACCCGCCTTCCTTCACTCCCGACGAGTTGGGCAAGATCCTAAAGGAGGCCAACAACCTGCTGGCTCGCGAAGACCCTACGGCAGAAACCAGACCACAAACATACAGTAAGCTCTGCGAGATGGGCCACGTGCTGGTATTTGTCGATCGCGACGTCAAGGGCGGCCAGTTGGCCGACAGAGAACTGGCCGTCCGAGACATCCTCCAGCGAATGGCAGAGGCGCCGGGCCGGTTCGACGAGATGGGACAACTGGCCGGTAAACTGCTCGATGGCGAACACGGTACCAAAGGCGGCATTCTACTGGCCGGCACAGTGGGAAAAGTCAGCGTTCAGGAAGGACTGCACGGCTCCATGGTGCAATTGGCCAGCCATCCGACGAAGGTCAGCGTGATGAGCAACCGGCCACTGTCGATCAACGCCGGCGACAAAGCCCTCATCCTCGGCAGCATCGTCAGCAGCCCGGCCGAAAACCTCATCGGCTACAGCGGTACCAAGAAGCTGCTGATCTGGGTCGGCATGGCTGTGAAGGTGGTCGAGTAGTTAGCTTTCGGCTATCAGCTATCAGCTTTTTGCCGGAGACCATCGTGGCGAAAAAGACTTGACACATTTCCGAGCAATGAGCAACAAGTTTTTTCGGCGCCCGGAAATCGCCGCAACCTGTTTCTCCGCAATGGTTTACGTCGTTCTTCGGGTGCACCCCAGCCGATTTCTTGCCACCGGGGGTTGACTGAACTGAAAAAAAGGATTAAACTTGGACGATAGTGAGAATGAGTCTCAGTCCGTATAGGTAATCCTCGGGGGAGTTCGACATGGTAGATAAGGCCATCTCGCTGAGCGATCTGGTCGCCGGGCAATCGGCCTGTGTAAGCCACATCACCGGACGGGCCGACCATGTGCACCGGTTGGAAGAATTCGGTGTGCGCGGCGGTACCAAAATCAAGATGTTTCGACCGGGTAACCCGTGCATTATCAGAATGGCCGGCAACAAGGTCTGCCTTCGATCCGACGACTTGCTTCGCGTACTGGTCAGGCCTGTTTAGCCGGGCCGCTTGCGGCCCGTGTTTAGTCTGAAACAGCTACGCCTTGTCCTTTTCTAACGCGGGCCGCACGCGGCCCGGCTAAACGCGGCACGGGTAAATGCAAACCTGACGCAGTACCGGTCCACTGTCCCCATGTCGCCCCCTCCCGAACAAACCACGCTGACCGTTGCCCTGGTCGGCAACCCCAACACGGGCAAATCAACTCTTTTCGGCGTCTTGGTCGGCGTCCACCAGCACGTAGGCAACTACCCGGGCGTAACGGTCGAGAAGAAGACCGGCCGGATGGAAGACGCCGGCCGACGTTATGAGTTGGTCGATCTGCCCGGACTGTACAGCCTTGCTCCGCGGTCTCGCGACGAAATGATCGCGGTGGATATTCTTCTGGGTCGGGTCAAAGACTGCCCACCGGTCGATGCGGTCATCTGCATCGTCGACGCCGGCAACCTTCAGCGTAATCTTTACCTGGTAAGCCAGGTGTTGGAGTTGGGACTGCCGACGGTCGTGGCGGTAAACATGCTGGACGTGGCCAAGAAGCACGGTATCACAGTCGACCTGGAGCGTCTGGAGCGACAGCTTGGTACGCCGGTCGTTGCCATCCAGGCAAACCGGCAGATCGGTATTGCCCGACTGAAGGCCTTACTGGCAGAGACCGTCACCAGTAAGTCGCGTGAGGGCGAAACGCCGTTCCCCGAGCCGTTTGAGGACGAAGTTACCCGGTTAGAGGCCTTCCTGGCGGAACACTGGGGCAATGACCGGCGGCCGTTGCCGCGTTATCTGCTGCGGCGACTGCTGCTGGATGTGAACGGCTACCTCGAAGGAGTGCTGTTTCCCCAACGGGATGCAACTCTCAGGGGCCGGCTCGAAGCCGCCCGCGCCCGACTGGGCGAGACCGACTACGCCGTTCCGGCCGTGGAAACCGCGGCCCGCTACGACTGGGCCAGCCGGGTGCTCGACGGCGTGATCACCCAGCCAAGCCAGTACAAGACCACCACCAGCGATCGGATCGACCGGCTGCTGACGCATCGGATTTGGGGAACGTTGATCTTTGCACTGCTGATGGTCGTCGTTTTCCAATCGGTCTTCGTTTGGGCCGAGCCGGTGATGGGGCTGATCGACACAGCGACCGAAGCGGTCGGCGGATGGGTCGAGGCCCGCATGGCCACAGGGGCCTTGCAGAGCCTGCTGGTCGACGGCGTCATCGGCGGCGTGGGAGCGATACTTATCTTCCTGCCGCAGATCCTGATCCTGTTTCTGTTCATTGCAGTGTTGGAAGATTGCGGATACATGGCCCGGGCGGCATTCCTGATGGACCGGATGATGGCTCGCGTGGGCTTGTGCGGGAAATCGTTCATCCCCATGCTCTCGTCGTTCGCATGCGCGATCCCGGGGATCATGGCCGCCCGGGTGATCCAGAACGAGCGGGACCGGCTGACCACGATCCTTGTCGCGCCGCTGATGACCTGTTCGGCCAGGTTGCCGGTGTACGCGCTGCTGATTGCCGCGTTCATTCCCGCGCGGAAGTACCTCGGCGGCTTGCTGAACCTTCAGGGTCTCACGTTGGCCGCGTTGTACGTGCTGGGTATCGTCACCGCGGTGGTGGTGGCATTGGTGCTGAAGAAGACGATCCTGCGTGGCGAGACACCGCCATTTTTGCTGGAGTTGCCCAGCTACAAGTGGCCCTCGCCGCAGATCGTGTTCTACCGGGTGGTACAGCGCGGGTGGCTGTTCGTCCGCTGTGCGGGCACCTTGATCCTGGCCGTCTCGATCATCGTTTGGGCCGCCCTGTACTACCCGCATAACGCGGAAGTCGTTGAAGCGCCTTACCACAGCCGGCAGCAACAGTTCCAGGCCCGGCTCGACAGGCTGGCGGTGGGCGATCACAAGCGGGAAGAAATCTCGCGGCAGTTGGCCCAAATCGATCGCCAGATCGCCGGGGCCTACCAGCGGCAAAGCCTGCTGGGAAGACTGGGCCGGCTCGTCGAACCGGCCGTCAGGCCGCTCGGCTGGGACTGGCGGATCGGCTGCGCCGTGATCGCCTCGTTCCCTGCCCGCGAAATCGTCGTCGCCACCATGGGAGTAATCTACAACCTCGGTGAGGACCTGGATATCGAGTCCGAGGAAGGGGCCACGCAGTTGCACCTGAAAATGCGCAGCGCCACCTGGGACGGCACCGACCGAAAGGTGTTCAACGTCCCGGTTGCGTTGTCGATCATGGTCTTCTTCGCGCTCTGCGCCCAATGCGCCGCCACGCTGGCGGTCATCCGGCGCGAGACTGGCAGTTGGTGCTGGCCCGCCTTCACCTTCGCCTATATGACCACGCTGGCATACCTCGGAGCCATGGTCACGTACCAGGTCGGCATGTGGATTGGGACGTAGCCGCCCATAAAGCCGCGACCGGTGGTCGCGGTTGAACGAACAATCACGCGATTTTCTCCGAACCGTTGGGCGCGACCAACGGTCGCGGCTTTATGCTTTCCCAGCTCGTAAGAACGCGCCGGGCAAGCCCGGCCGCTACACTATGGCTCGTCCCGCCCGGCCAGGTAATGACGGACCTGGGCGAGGACCTCGTCGCGGTGGGTCGACCAGGGCAGGTAAAGGCCGCGGAATGGGGCCATCGCCGAGCGGTCCGCATCGGGTAACAGCAGCACTCCCGCCGAGCAGACCTCGTACCGCGCGATTGCTTGCCACCGGATGTGGCGCTGCCGGCCGAAGACACGCTGGTGCACACCCTGATCGCTGAGTTCGAACTCGACCGGCAGAAAAAACCGCCACAGCGCGACCAACAGCGCGAGCAGTCCCAACAGCGCCAAATACGTCCAACCCGAGACCCAGCGGATCAGTACCACGGCGACCAACAGCCCGATTGTCACCAGGCAAGTCCGGGCAGCGTTTTCGCACAGCGGCCAACTTCGCCACCGGATCGATGCCGGGGCTTGCCGGATGGTCGTAGACTGGTCGGATTGGTTGGACATGGGTTGGAAGGGATTGGGGATTGGGGATTGGGGATTGGATTGCGACGTGCGCTGCAAGCGGTTGTGCAATATCCACTCTTCCAATATACGTTCCTCCCGAACAATGTGCCAACTGGCACTCGCGGTTCCACTCTGCCAAACTCTGCCAATCCCCAATTCCCAATCCCTAATCCCCAAGTTCCCCCGACTCGACCAACTCGACCAGTTGCGGAACGATCCGGCAGGCGGCTTTTGCCCGGTGGCTTAGCGCGGACTTTACCAGCGGGCCCAATTGGCCGAACGAGCGGTGGTACTCGACGATCTCGAACAGCGGATCGTAGCCGAACCCGTGTGTCCCCTTCAGCTCGAACAGGATGCGGCCACGGCAGGATGCCTCGCTCTCGGCGCGGATCGCACCAGACTGGTCGGAAACAGTTATATGGCAGACGAACCGGGCGGTGCGACGCTCGGCCGGTGTATCGCCCAACTGTTCAAGCAGCAGCCGGTTGTTCGACTCGTCGGTGGCCTGGGTGCCCGAGTAGCGAGCGGAAAGCACCCCTGGCGCACCATCCAGTGCATCGACCACAAGCCCGCTATCCTCGGCCAACACCCAGTGGCCCAGGTGCCGGGCATGTCCGACGGCCTTAAGCGCCGCGTTAGCGGCAAAGCTCTCGCCACGTTCGACCACGCTTTTTGCATCGGGGAAGTCGGCCAACATGCGCAAATTGAGCCATACCGGCGAAAGCAGCTTCGCCAGCTCCAGACCCTTCTTGCGATTCGCTGTTCCCAACACCAGCAGCGGCTTGGACGACATGGGATAGGGGTCAGTGGATAGTGGATAGTGGATAGTGGATAGTGGATAGTGGTTAGCCAACGGTAGGCTGGGTCGAGCGGAGCGAGGCCCACCTTCTATGGAACCGACCAACATGATGCCTGCGCAGGTGGGCCACGCTCCGCTCGACCCAGCCTACACCTATATCCCTCACCC
>JAUWHT010000347.1 GCA_030605745.1 Pirellulales bacterium
TCGAGGTTACTGCCGTCGAAGGCTCCAAGACCGCCAAGGACATGGCCGCGGCGGCCGCCGAGACGGGACTGCCGGCCGACGCGGTCCAGCTTGTAGCCACCACCGACCGCCGGGCGGTAGGGCACTTCCTGCGAATGCCACAGTACATCAACGTTACTATCCCCCGCGGCGGCGAAGGGCTGATCCGCCGTGTGAGCGAAGAAGCCCGAATGCCGGTCATCAAGCACTACGCGGGCAACTGCCACGTGTACATCGACAAGGCGGCCGATCCCGAGATGGCCGAGCGGCTGGTGCTAAACGCCAAGTGCCAGCGCGTGGGCGTGTGCAACGCGGCCGAGTCGCTGGTGATCCATGCCGAGGCGGCCGACGCGCTGTTGCCGCGGATCGCCAAGGCGCTCACGCAACAAGAAGTCGAGATTCGCGGCGACGACCGGACAAGAAAGCTCGTGCCACAGGCCGTCGAAGCGACCGAAGAAGACTACGCAGCCGAGTACCTCGCGCCGGTAATCTCGGTCAAGGTGGTCGATTCGCTCGACGAAGCGATTGAGCACATCAACCGCTACAGCTCCCAGCACACCGAAGCGATAGTTACCTGCGACCTCGACGCCGCTCGGCAGTTCGCCACGCGGATCGACTCTTCGGCCGTGATGATAAACGCCAGCACGCGCTTTAACGACGGCGGCGAGTTCGGCCTGGGCGTGGAGATCGGCATCAGCACCGACAAGTTCCACGCCCGCGGCCCCTGCGGCATCAACGAGTTGACCAGTTACAAGTACGTAGTCTACGGCAGCGGGCAAGTTAGGGAGTGAGTAGTGGATAGTGGATAGTGGTGTAGCGGCCGGGCTTGCCCGGCGCGTTTGTGCGTTCAGAAAATTTTCAATTTGCAATTCTCTTCTCTTTCTGGACGGCTTCTGACCCATAGACCTGGGAAACCTGGAGCCCGCTGGCCTGGGCGGTGTAGAAAATCCGCCCGTTGGACACCACTGCACCCATGCACTCCCGGATGTCGATCGGTGGACCGGAAGAAACCAACTTGTTGCCGTCGGAAGTGTCGATCATGTCCATGTTGGACCCTAACAGGTACGGCGCCGAGAACGTGAACCGCGTACAACAATGGCCAAGGTAGAACGTGGAGAGGATTTTGCCGGTGGCCTTGTCAATCAGGTAACCGTTTTTGCAGTAGGCATAAACAAAGACGAATTCCTTGCCCACGATGACTATGTTGCCGGCCTGTGCCACCGGCTCGGACTCCCAGATCAGCGAGCCGTCCCGAGCGTCGAGGCACCATACGTGGCGAGTACCTTTTTTTGACTCGGGCGAATTAGGTACAGACGCCCGTCTTGTGCCGAGAGGGCGCATGCGGCGGTGAGGGAATGTTTGGTCGAGAGCCAGAGTATCCGGCCGCTCTCGGGATCCATCGCCGCGGTGACGCCCTTGGGCCCCGGAAGGCCTCTTCGTTTTGCGGCGTAGCCGAAGAAACAGGAGTAGTAGAGCTTGCCGTCCATCAGGCACAAGCCGGCATCGTCGCCACCGGCGCCGAATTCGGAGAAATCAGTGGTCCAAACCACTTTGCCGGTCTTCAGATCCCACGCCCGCACCAGAGGTTTGTGCTCTTTGGGATAATACGGGTTGTCGTGGCTGTAGAGCCAACTCATGATCTGTGGAGCGTCTTTGGGCACCTCCCTGCCCTTGCCGCGGAAGACGAAAATGCCGGTTCCCAGGGGCGCGTACTTGCCCGTGCCGAACATGTAGATAGCCAGATTCTTGTGGATGACCGGGGGCTGCTGTCGGCTCCAGCTTGGTGATCCTGTAAACGGCGTCTCCCAGAGCAGTTCTCCGGTAGCCGCGTCGAGACAGCGCATGTACGATTTCTTCAGCCCGGCCTGGGGAACCAACAGAAGTCCCTTGTGATAAATCGGCGAGGTATAGGAGATATGCACACCGGGCCAATACCGCCGCCACAGCAGCCGGCCGGTCTCCTGCTCGACGGCGAATATCTGGCCCTCGGCGGTGTGTGTGTACATCCGGCCGCCGCCGCAGATGGGCAGGTGCTTGAATGTTCCCTGGTACCGGCGAATCCACTTGATTTTAAGAGGCAGTTTTAGTCCCTGATCGTTCTCGTCCGTGTTTTGCATGTCGGCGTAGTTGGAATACCAGTCGTACTTCGGATCGGCGAATTTGCCAGTCCGCGGGCTGCGAATTCTCCACAACCCGAGGTCCTTCGACGGCAGCGGCGCCGTCCCATTCGGCCCTAATACATACAAGTATCCATCTTCGCAGCCGAAGTAGATTCTTCCATCACACACGGCCACCGGTGCGGAGATGGCTTTGCCGAAGCTAGTTCTAAACGACCACACCTTGCCACCGCCCGAGAGGGGCACGACGTAAAGCCGGCCGTCCAAGCCGCCGTAGACAGCCTTGTCGCGGAGCAGGATCGGCGAGGCAATCGACGGGTAGCCACCCAAGCACTGAGGTTCCTCTTGGCCGGGAGTGTGCCGGCAGAAACCAAAACCCTCCTCCGGCCGGCAGCGGTACACGTCCTGGCCGCGCAGGCTCACCGAGGAGAAGCTCAACAGCCCGGGCATGTCGTTGCGGACTCGGGTTCCCAGCACGAAGTCGGTCTCCGGCTTGCCTTCGCGCAGCCGGAGGATTTCCACCCGGCCCGAGTTGTCGCGCCGGTGCCACTGCTGGTAGACCGCTCCGGTTTCATCGATGCTCAGCCCAAAGGTCGCCGGGGGCAACGAACCCTTGTACTCGGGTACCACGCCCAACCCGCGAAGCTTGGCCCTCGGGCCGACGTCTTCGAGCAGTAGTGTCGGCCCGCCCGCGGGCACGGCCAGCGTGTTCTCAAACATCGCCATGTCCCTGGAGCAGCAGAACTGGTCGTTCCACTTCACTATGCCGCCCTTCTTGTGTTTGCACCACTGCCGGCCGCTCCAACGATCGCCGTCGAAGCCAAGCTTTTGGCGGACGTAGTCCCAGGTCCAGCAGACAGCGCCGTCGGGCTTTAGCGCATAGATCCGCGAGCCGAGCGTGGCGAAGTAGACCCGGCCGTTACCGACCACCGGTGTGCTGAAGATCGGCTCTCCGCAGGTGATCTCCTTGACCACCGTTCCGTCGGCCACATCCAGCACGTAGTACACGCCGGCCATGGTGCCAAAGTGCAGGTATTTGCCGGCAATTGCCGGCGAGGAGACGTTGTTGCAGTTGGCCTTCCCGCCGCGTGTTGGCAACTTCCATAGGACGCGCAGCGTCGAGGCGTCGAGACAGAAGGCCACGCCGGACCCATCGACCGCATAGACCCGTCCGTCGGCAACCACCGGTGCGGTAAACACAGCGTCGGTTAAGGCAACCGTCCCGATCAGTCCAAGCGACGTGGTCACACTTCGATCAGGCACATTACCCGAATGTCGGCAATCGTACTTGAACTGCGGCCAGTTTTCCCCGCCTGGCGCGGCCGTGGTCCCCAACAGAAAAGCAACGACCAGCAGGCCGGCTATTCTCGCATGCATTGATCTCATTGCACTGACTCTTTGTTGTTTCTTGTATCCCAGCAACATTTTAGCGGAATGCAGTATTCGCGTGATTCTCGCGGGTCCAATAGCCGGGGGACAACGTCCCGCGGGTGCATCACCGCGACGCGCCCAGTCCCAACTACTATCATTGTAATGGACAAGACACGGCCTGGTAATGCAACCGGCCTTCGGTACGGGTTTGCTGGAGTTGGCCTTCGGC